>CAZIVY010000033.1:0-7381 GCA_964542505.1 uncultured Rhodospirillaceae bacterium | reverse complement strand
GCGGTACCAAGTCAGCGCCTGGGCGTCGTCTTGCGGCACACCCTGGCCATTGTCGTACATGACCCCAAGACTGAATTGGGCGCGAGCGTATCCCTGCTCGGCGGCCTTGCGGAACCAGGTCAGCGCCTGGGCGTCGTCTTGCGGCACCCCCTGGCCCGTAGCGTACATGACCCCGAGTTTGAATTGGGCGTCGGCGTCTCCGTGCTCGGCCCCGTCTCGCTCCCCTGTCGTGGCAGAGCCCGCCGGATCGGTGGCGGCCAGGGGCCCAGCGTGATCTTGCGCGGTTGTCGAAACCTCTTTCTCCAACCGCGCTTCGTCAAGGAGGAGAACGTCCCCTTCTGCCACTAGCCTGGAGGTGGCCTCGATTTCCTCGCCCTGTTGCGACGGGCCACTCAGTAACAGGGTCGCCTGCGCGACCGGGGCGGATATGGCCGCCGGCGCTTTGGCGCGGCGTCGCCTGTACGATAACCCAGCGGTAGCCGCCACGACGGTGCCCGCAGTTACAAGGATCCAGAGTATTGTCGGGGCGACTTGACCTTCGCTTGCCGCGCGAAGGCGCTGCTCTTCGTCTCGCACCGCTTGCGCCTGAAGCACCTGCCGCCGCGCCAACTCTTCTTCCTTCTGACGTCGCTCAAGGTCTGCCCTTTGCGTTTGCATCTCTTCGGCCTTGCGAAGTTCCTCGGCGCGTCTCTGCAGAGCTTCCTCGCGCGCCGCCTGCTCTAGGAGCGTCCTTTGCTGAGCTAGATCAAGCTCCCTCTGGCGCCGCTCCAGTTCCGCCAGCAGCTTTTGCTGTTCCCCGGCCTTGCGAAGTTCCTCGGCGCGCTGTTTCAATTCCTCCTCCCGAGCGATCTGGGCCAGAACCTCCTGCCGCCGCGCCAGTTCCGCCTCCGCCTGACGTCGCTCGATCTCCGCCCTTTGCCTTTGGAGTTCCTCGGCCTTACGAAGTTCCTCGGCCTTGCGAAATTCCTCGGCTCGCCGCCGCTGCTCGTCGTCACGTGCCGCCTGATCTTGAATTGCCTGCTGCCGGGCCAGTTCTTGTCTTCGCAGATTCTCATCTCGCAGAGCCTGTTGACGCTGCTGGTCAGCGTCCCGCGCCGCCTGTTGGCGCTGTTGCTCAGCCTCTCGCAGAGCCTGCTGACGTTGCTGGTCAGCCTCTCGCGCCGCCTGCTGACGCTGCTGCTCGGCCTCTCGCGCCGCCTGCTGACGCTGCTGCTCGGCCTCTCTCGCCGCCTGCTGACGCTGCTGCTCAGCCTCTCGCGCCACCTGCTGGCGCCGCTGCTCGGCCTCTCGCGCCGCTTGGCTTCCAAGCGCCTGCTGCCGAGCTGAATCTTGTCTTCGTAGCTCTGCTTCCCGCGCTGCTTGTTGACGCCGAAGTTCCTCCTCTCGTGCTGTCTGCTGACGCAACAACTCCTGTTCTCGCGCCGTCTGTTGGCGCCGCAGTTCATCTTCTCGCGCCGACTGAACGCCCGGCGCCTGCTGCAGCGCCATATCTCTTTCTCGTTGACGTTGCTCGGCTTCTGTCGCCGTTCCCCTTCCACCCTCCGCTAAGTCGCCGCCCATCGGCAAGTCGACAAGCTGTCCGGTGCCTTGTAGGTCAACCGTGCCCCTATAGAGCGATCTGCGGGCCACCTCTCCAACAACACGCAATCGTGCTGCCAGGGGGCATTCAAGTGGCAGTATCGCCCGGACGGCGCCGATTAACTTCTGCAGCTCAATCTTGTCACCTTGGAACGCACTTGAGACAGAAGACTTGACCGTCAACGCAACCTCCGGGGAGCACCACCCGGACTGCGCAACATATGCTTCAAGGGGACCGCTTCGAACGAGAAGGCGTTCGGCGACAGCTTCCGGCGCAATCGACAATACGGCCAAGGCAACGGCGGCCGGCAACAACCGGCGAACTATGCGCATGGCTGCCCTCCTGCAGAACAGCCAAGACAACTCGCCGCGGAGCCATCTGCGGGTGTTACACCCGCCATACTGGATGTATGCCCCATAAGACCCTTCCCTATCTTCATTTTTGACTTGTTTTGCCAACAGTATAATCCGTACAGATCATTCTACAACGTGTTTTGGATTTGTTCAGGCGTCTGCTGAAATAGCCGGATGCCCGCGAAGATATTCTCCATCTATCGGCCCAGACCGCAGTCGGACCATCCCGTCTGTGTCAACGCTTCGGAAGCAACAAAGCCTTGGCGGCGACTCCTTGATCGACCTGGGCGCGGACCACATTCGCCGCAACTCCCGCCGCGTTGCAAGGTGCGCCAGGAATGAACTGTCGGCGTCGTCCGTGATGCCGATAGACTTGATTCCGATGTGCGGCCTCTTCGCTTCGCTTGCGGCGGGGAAAGCGGCTTCGGGGTCGGTTCTTGCCGTCCGACTCGCAACGAACCAGGTTGCATGCACAGTGCTACTCCGGCAAAGGCGTGATGCTCCGGATGGATCTCGGGGGTATGGGTTTCGGCGAGGTGATTTCCCCGGCGCCGGGCGCGCCGCCGAGGACGGAGTTGCGCCGAATGGGCTGGCCCTTGGGCAGATCGATGGTCATGCGTACTTCCGGTTCACGCGGTAAGCCGTAGCGTTGCTGGGCGGAAGCGGGGTTTGGGAGGCGGCCTGGCGACGTCGCCGGGGTCATGTGCTTGCCTGGCGCCAATCCGTGCCGGGCTGCCTCGGCCGCGTCTTTCTTGGTCGTGTAGCGCCAAACCCGTTCCGGCTTGGCGAGCGGTTTCGCCTTCGTCGCCGCGTCCCTGGCGGCATCGCGGGCGAGCAGCCGGCGCCACGCCCGCCGCGCGATAGTCTTGGAGGCTTGACCGGCGTCGGCCTCCGCGGCCGTGAAGCCCAAGGCAAATATTGCCACTCCAGCCAGGAACGAACGGCGGTTCATTTCTCATCTCCCTTGGAATAGCGTCAACCACAGCCAGCGCGCGCCACGAAATGGACCGAGGAAGACGAGGTCGATCAGGCGCACCAGATAGGTGCCGACAACGTGGCCGACTGCCGCCCGTCCAAAGAGCAGCGAGAGGATCCCCTGAAGCATGACGAGCGCGATGACAGCAACGATCACGGCAACGACCCAGCCCGGCAATTGGTCGATGACCGGCTCAATAATTGGCAGCACAATCCAATCGATGATTGGCCAGCCCAACAGAGCCGTTCCGGTCCTGTTGAAGCCGAGAATGAACGCACCCACGGCCGCCACGGCGAACCACATCGTGAGCCATTCCGGGGCCAAGATGGCAAATCCCTGAAAACGCATCAGTATTGTCCCTTCGGTCAGCCGATTAGGGGAGCCAACCAGGCCCCAAGGTCCCAACCACGATCAGGAAGATTCCAAACAACAAAAGCCGCTTGAATAGGTGCTTGAGCCCAAGCATGAGGGCAAAGCCCGCCGCCATGATGGCCAGAAGCGACAAACTGCCGGTGGCGGCAAGAAGCGCAGCAAGCAGTTGTGCGATCGGGTCCATGCGAAAGTCTCTCTCGTGTTCAATCGAAACAGTCTAGGGTCCAACGATCGGTATTCATGTATTCGGCAATGTTGCGGCGGGCGGTTCCTCGGACCAGAACGCGGCTTCGGCCCCCGCCGCGCGGAAGAAACGCAGCCAAAAGTCCTTGTGCGACCGGCCTTGCAGGTGAAGGGTCTCCGGCCGCTCCAGGTAGGCGATGCGCACCGTCGCGCCACGCAATTCCGGCGACTTCTGGGCGGCAAAGGCCGAGGCGGAAAATTTGTCGAAGTCGACACCCAGGCCACCGCGTCCGTACTGCGACCAGCCGTCGGTGTTCTGCAGCATGTCGGAAAAGACCACGAGCCGCCGCCTTTTCAGGTCCGATCCGAAGTCGTGCCGCCAGGTCAGTCCTTTCACCGCCTCGACGATCGGCGATACTGGCGCATTCGGTACGCGCATCAGCCGGTCCAATGCCGAATCGAGCGGCGCGCCGAAGTCGCGGTTCCATTTGGCGCGCGCAAAGCCAGGGTTGCCGGTCAACTCGTTTACGTCGCGCACATTCTTGGGCGCGCAGCGCGCGAACAGGATTTCCGGCTCGTAGGGGCTCGCCGCGCTCAGCGCCAGCACGCTCAATTTTTCGTGCTCGGCCAGGCGGCGCGCTTCGGAATCGATAACATGGCGCAGCCGGCGCCGCTGCTCGATTGTCAGCGGGTCCGTCTGATCCACCAGGATCAGCGTGTGGGCGGCGAGCGGCTCGCCGCGCCGGCACAACTCTCCGTCCAAGACCGGCGCCCGGCTTCCCAACTGCTGCCATACGGCGACCGAACCGGCCGCGGCGACCAAGACAGCGATGCCGACCACGCCCAGCAGATTCTTCGCACCCACGCTCATCATTCCACCCTCCCGGCATTCTTCCCACGGCTCGCCTCGGTTTCCTCGGCCTGGCGGCGGTCGGCCTCCGCTTCAATTCCGTCGACGAAACCAAGCAACTCGCGCAACTCCGCTTGCTCGGCTTCGCGGATCGCCCGCCGCGCTGCCTGGCCAGCCGCCTGGTTTGCGACGATGGCCCCGAGCGTAGCCTCCAGCGCCGCCTGCACGTCTTGGCCGTCGGGCAGCGTCACCTCGAAATCGGGATAGTCGGAAAAGTAGGCGGGCACCGGCGTGGTGCGCACGGCGGTATTCTCCTCGCGATAGCGGCGCAGATGCGTGGTGCAGGCGCGGGCCAGGTCGGCGGCGCTGTCTGCGCCTTCGCGCAGCCGGCGTCCGACATCGCCGCCGATATCGCGAACCTCGTGCGCTTGCTTGTCTTCCGTGGCCAGCCGTCCCGCGAGGGCCGCGGCAATTTCGCCAAGCGCGGCGGCAAGCGCCTTGCGATAGGCCGTCTTCGCCGCTTCGTAGGCCTCCTGCGCCTTCTTGTGCTCGCGGTCGTGGGCGCCGTAGCCCGCATAGGGGTCGTCGTAGAACCGCCAGCCGTCGATGGCCGCCACCAGGAAGACGAAGAGACCCGCGGCCAGCAGCGCCACGCTGTAGATCGAACGCAGATCGAAGGGCGCCGCCCACACGCTCGCCAGCACGTCCGGCATCGTGGTGATCACGTCGTGGCCGCGCTCCGGATTGGCCTCGATTAGGTCGCGGTAGCGCGCCACCAGCAGATTCCAAAACACCGCCCCGGCCACCACTGGCAGCACCATGGCGCCCGCCGCCAGCCGCTTCGACAAGCGCGCATGGAAAACGAAGGGCAGCAGCATGCGGCCGAGGACCACGAACCCGCCTACGACATTCACCAGGCTGAACAGGAGCGCCAATACGAAGCCACCCACCAGACCCTGAACGCTCGCCTGGGCGAACACGAACGCGTTCAGCACCGTCTCGGCGAACATCGCCAGCGCGACCGTCATCAGGGCGAAAATGCGGGCGTCGGGATAGCGGGCGCTGCGCGCCAGTCCGTTCTCGCGTTTGAACAACTGAAGGTCGCGCCATTTGTCGCGCTCGGTCTTGCGGGCGGTAATCAGCGGCTCGCGGTGGAGATCGCGAAGATGATTGGCGGCCAGACGCGCCTCTTCCGCGGCGATGTTGGGATCGAGCGTGGCGGGCCGGCGTTCGGCGATCAGCTGGCGGGCACCCTCGATCTGGTTGGCCAGGGCCTGGCGCAGTGCTTGGGCGCCATGGGCGAAGCGGGCGATGATCTGCTGCTGGGTGACATCGGGGTCGGTATCGTCGCTGTGGGGACGGTTGTCGCGGCCTTCCTCGCGGGCGCGCTTGGCGGGTTTCAGGTCGCGCTCGATCGCGGCGTGCCAGTCGCGTAGGCCCCGCTCCAGTTGGGGGATCCAGGTGCGCGACGTCCAGCGGTCCAGCAGGAACGCCTTTTTCTGTGAAGATTTGAACATGTGAATCATGGTTGATCTCCTTGCCCCGGTTTCCTTTGCCTCAGCGGCGCTCTCTTCGATTTCGCCAACGCTTCTAAGCGTTCACGGTGGTTGTTGCATCGGTGGCAACGTTGCACGTCAAACAGTGGCAACTCACAAACCACTTGCGGCGCGGCCCCAAGCCTTGCTTGTTCATATGGACGCGCGGTCGAAACGGTCAGAAAAAAAGAGGGAGCGGCAGCAGCGTGGGGGTCGCCGCCACCGCCCCAAGTTACTCGCAACTAGTAGCCGTAGCCGTCACCACCCATGGCGTCCTCCTGTGTTTGTCGAACCGTCCATCGCGGCCAACCTAGTGTCCGCAACGGCGCCAACGCCAGCGGCCCATAGTGAGGCGCGGCACCCATCATGTGAGCGTGCCGTCACGCCCCTGCTCCACCCCCAGGGACACAAACCTTCGACGGCTTAAACCGAGAAGCGAGGTGACCTTGTAGCAACCGCTCGACGACCGGTTGCATCCCATCCCCGCGCGCTATTCCTCCCTCAAGCGAGCGGCGATCTGCATCAAGATCCAGGCTTCGTTGTGCCCGACCGAGATCGCTTGATTGAACGATCCGCCGCGCGAGATGTAGAGCAGCCGCAACACCTTCACGACGGTCCGGCCGTGTCCCTCCTCAACCGAGATCAGGTACTTGTCCCGCCAACGGGCAGCGCGATGGTGCCGTTCGACAAATCCCGTTTCGAAGATGCCGTTCGCCTGGTCGGAGAGAAGGATCGGGTTGCCGAGCTGTGGCAATAATCCCGCCACGGCATGGGATACGTCAGGGTACGGGGATCGAAACTCCGTGCAAAAGGGATCGAGGGGGAACGGTAGGGAATTGGGTCGATTTGGATCCGGCGGCGACGCGCCACCGAAGGGGCCGCGCTTGCCCATGGCGTCTCGGAGCCCGTCGGATGCCCCTTGTTGGAAGCCCTCCGCCGCCCCTTCCATCCAGGCGGAACCCCAAGTGGACAGATAGAATTCCGTGACGTAGCGATCCACGCGAACGCGCTTTGACACGTTCTTGCAATCAGGAATCAGGGACCCTTCGCCGTCGAGGCTGCTCGTCCGCAAGGGTGGCGTCCCTGGCGCGCTGCATGCGGCAACGAGTACCGCGGCTAGGAACATGGGTCCGAGTCGTCGGAAGCGGCGGATGCTCGAGAGGAAATTCTGCATTCGACGGGACTCTGACTGCAGTCGGACTACCGCGTCTTGTCAACGCTTCGGCAGCAGCAATGCCATGGAGGCGACTCCTTGGGCGAACTTGGCGCAGGTCACCTTCGCCGCCAGTTCCCGCCGCGATCAAGATTGCCCATGGCGACCTTGATGGCTACAATTTTGACGGAAACCGGGATTCATCCGGGGAACGTCGGTGAAAAGCATGTCGGTGGACATAATAGACCTGTTGCAAAAGTAGCTTGGGCGCAGGGAGCAAGCAAGATGTGCGAAGCGCCGCGGCTTCAAAAGCCCGCGACGAGATTGACGATGCCGGCGACGATGGCGAACTTGGCGGCATAAGCGGCTGTCGGATAGCG
>CAZIVY010000032.1:0-1589 GCA_964542505.1 uncultured Rhodospirillaceae bacterium | reverse complement strand
GTCCCGCCGGAAATTCAGTCCGGTCGAATCGCCGCTGGCGCCTCCGCTCGGCTAGGGAGGCGGGTTGCGGTCAATCGGAGGCAGAAATGACGATTCTTTTCAGGCTCGCCCTGGTCGCGGCCTTGCTGATGCCTTTGCGCGCGTGGGGCGGAAGCGAAGCGCCGGTGGAGCATCTATCGGATAAGTGCTGGGACATAGCCAAGACCCAGGAGGACATGAACTTCTGCGCCTCCCGGGACGCCGACGAAGCGGGCTGGCGGCTACGGGCGCTCTACGAGCAGATCTTGCGCGAGTACGCGAGCGACAAGGTTTTCGTCGAAAAGATGAAGGCCGCCCAGGCCGCTTGGGCCGCGTATACCGTAGCGCAACTTCGCGCCATATATCCTGTCGCGAACGACCGCAACAGCGCCCAGGGCTATTACGGCAGCGTGTTTCCGATGTGTTTGGCCCTGGATTCGACGGTCTACATTCAAGATCGAATCAAAGAGCTGCTCAAATGGACAGTCGGTTCTCCGGAAGGAGACGTCTGCGTCGGCTCAAGGGCCGTTTCCAGGGAACCATTGGCCGATGCCGAGGAGGATCGTCCCGGCCGACCCTAGCCCCGCGACAGAGGGCGCAAATTGGCGAATGTCTCATAGTGGGCTAGAGCATGATGCGATCAGGTGCGATCGCGCCGTTCCTGGTTCGAGCCGCGCGCCCGCCGCATAGCTCCGGGCGCGCCCTCACCACGAACGGCTATTTCGAGCCCGTTCGGCCTTACATGATGCGATTTGGAGAGTGGGGCGAGCGAAGAGACGACAAAAAAAAAGATTCACGACAAACTTCTGGGCTTGTGGGAGCGCCTCAAACCCGCCCGCAATAAGGCTTTGGCCCACAATGATCTGGAGACGTTGATGGCCGATGCCGTCCTCGGGTCTTTCACGGAGGGCTCGGACGAAGAGTACTTAATTATCCCCGGCGACCCGGCTGCAACGCGACGGATTCGAACTGAACAAATCATGCGTCAGAGCCCGACGCGGCCCATGTCGAGGAATTTGCGGCGGCGGCCTTCGCGCAGCACGCCGGGATCGATGCCCATCAAGCCCTGCAACTGCCGGTCGAGGGCCTCGCCCAGCGCCTGCACCGCGCCCGCCACGTCGCGGTGGGCGCCGCCCAAGGGCTCGGGCACCACTTCGTCGATCACCTTCAATTTAAGCAGATCGGCGGCGGTGAGTTTCAGCGCGTCCGCCGCCTCCTGGGTTTTTTCCGGCGCGTTCCACAGGATGGCGGCGCAGCCCTCGGGGCTGATGACCGAATAAATCGCGTGCTCGAACATGAGCACGCGGTTGGCGGCCGCCAGCGCCACGGCGCCGCCCGAGCCGCCCTCGCCGACGACGGAGGCGATGAGGGGCACGCGCACGTCGAGGCAGCAATCGATGGCGCGGGCGATGGCCTCGGCCTGGCCGCGCGCCTCGGCGTCGACGCCCGGATAGGCGCCGGGACTGTCGATAAAGGTCAGGATCGGCAGGCGGAAGCGGTCGGCGAGGCGCATGAGGCGAACCGCCTTGCGGTAGCCCTCGGGGCGCGCCATGCCGAAATTGTGCTTCACC
>CAZIVY010000031.1:0-4765 GCA_964542505.1 uncultured Rhodospirillaceae bacterium | reverse complement strand
AATGGTGCCGACGCGCGGAATTGAACCGCGGACCTACTGATTACGAATCAGTTGCTCTACCCCTGAGCTACGTCGGCACGGCCGCGGACCGCTGGCGCAAGCCCGTGGCGGCGGCAAATTAGGGCGGAAACCCATTCGCCCGCAAGTGCACCGCCTTGACTTGCGTCCCGCCCTGGTACCCGATAGCCAAGGTTCGCGCCACGGACGCGGACTTCGCGGTCGGGTACCAGCCGGTACGGGGGCGAATTCGCCCCGGCCGAGACTAGGGAAAAAAGGTAAAGGGGACGTCATGGCCGCCAAGACCGCGATGAAGAAACCGGCGAAGACGGCGAAAAAGCCGGCCTTCCTGCTCCATGGCAGTTTCCTTTCGACGCCCACCTACAAGGTCGGCCTGATGCTGGCGCTGTGCAAGGCGCCGTTCGCCTACCGCCATATCGACCTGTCCAAGGGCAAGCACAAGGAGCCGGACTTTCTGGCCCTTAACCGCTACGGGCAGGTGCCGGTTCTGTCCCACGGGGCCACGGTGCTCTGCCAGTCCAACGTCATCTTGCGTTATCTGGCATCGACCTTGGGGGCCTTCGGGGCCAAGAACGAATCCGACGACTGGCGCATCCAGGAATGGCTGTCGTGGGAAGCCGACCGCCTGATGCCCGGCGTGGGGCGCACACGCTTTTTCGCCCGCTTCATGAAGACCGACCCGGCCATCGTCGACTATTTCCGCAAGGCCGCCGACATGGGCCTGAAGACGCTGGACCAACAACTGGGTGGCCGAGATTTCCTGCTCGGGCGCCAGGCCAGCATCGCCGACATCAGCTGCTATGCCGACATGGTTCACGCCGCCGAGGGCAACATCGACCTTGCACAGTGGCGGAACGTCAGCGCCTGGTGGGGGCGCGTCCAGAAGCTGCCCGGCTTCCGGCACCCCTACGACTTGCTGCCCCAGGCCGACCGCGACTGAAGCGCGAGCGTGGGCGAAGCCAGTAACGACTTTCGCCAGTTCACGCGTCAAGTTCGGTGGCCGGGCCGATGCGAAAGTCGTTACAGATTCAATAGATTCGTACCCGAGAGCGGAAGCCCACGCCGACGAGGTGGGCTTCCGCTTTGGGGTACAAGGGCACGCTCGGCCAGGCTGGCGGCAAGGGTTGCGTCTCCCGCCGGCCATTCCAGGCTGTCGAAGCTGGCGCAAGCCGGGCACTTGGCCGCCCATGCGATGTGGCTTTGGCCGCACTGGCCGCAGCGCCACGCCACTTCCGGCGGCGCCTTGGCGGCGCGTTCCAGCCACTGGTGCCCGCCCGCCTGATCGCCGTATTGGCGCTCGTCCAGTTCCGCCATCAGGCGCAATCCCCGCCGCCCCAGCGCCCCGATCTGTTCGAGCTCGGCCCGGGCGCGGGTGAATTCGCCCCCATCGAGCGCCGCCCGCGCCAGCAGCAAGCGCCCTTCCGGGTGCGCCCGGTGCGGGCCGGCGAACTTCTCCGCCGCGCGCAGGCGCTCGCCCGGCGCCAAGTCGTCCTCGGTCTTCCGCCAGGCGTCGGCGATGCCGGGATGAGGCACCCGAGTCCAGGCGTTGATCAGCACCTTTAGCGCCCGCCGCTTTTCGCCTTTGTCGCGATAGATGTCGGCTTGCAACAATGCCGCCGGCAGGAACCCCGGCGCCAGTTTGGCCGCCGTCCGCGCCAGCTCGAGCGCGGCGTCCTTTTGCCCGCTCTTGTCGGCTTCTTCCGCCTGCGCCATGACCACCGCCGCCCGGGCGCGGGTGCCGGCGCCAGGCCCGAGCGCACGGTGTTTGATCGCCTGAATCAAGGCCGCCTCGGCTTCCTGCCAGCGCCCGGCCCTTACCTGCATCGCCAGCAAGGCCTGCGCCGGCCAAGGCGCGTCCGGGCGGAGCCGCGCCGCGCGCTCCGATAGCGCCAAGGCCCGGGGTATGTCGCCGGCGCGCTCGGCCTGGGCAATGAGACCGCGCAAGCCCAGGAACTCCGTCTCGCGGCGCTCCAGCATCCGCGTGTAGTGGCGCTCGGCGCTGGTCTCATCGCCCCCAAGCTGCGCCGCCTGGGCCGCCAGCAGCGGCGCCAGCGAATGATCCGCCAGCAGGCGATCGGTTTTGCGCGCCGCGATTTGCGCCGCTGGCGCATCGCCCGCCGCCACCGCCAATATGCCCTCGGCCAGCGCGTCGAAGCCCAGCCGCCGCTGCCGCGAGCCGCGCCACCCGCTAAGGGCGGCGGACGAGCGGCGCAGCGCCAGCCAGGCGCGCTGCGCCATGCCGGCCGCGGCCAACAGGGCGATTACCGCTAGCCCCAAGACAGCGAGCGAAGTCTCGATCCGCCAGCCGTCCCAGTCGATGACCACCGCCCCTGGCCGTTCGGCCACCAAGGCGGCGGCGACGCTCAAGGCGCCGATGAGCAGGACGGCGACGATCAGCCGCGCCATGGGGCCTGGCCAAGAATATCCGGGGAAACTCTCACTTCGGCTTCCGCTCCTCCACCAGGCGCCCGATCGCCGCCCGGTCGAGCGCCTCGATCGCCTCCATGGCGGCCACGTGCTGGCTGGCGTCCTCGCGCCAGGCTTCCGCCGCGAGCAAAGCGCCGCCGCTCAACGCCGCCAGTTCCGCCAGCGCCCCGGCCACGTCGCCGGCGGCCATGCGCACCTCGGCCCGGGCGGCCACGGCGTCGGCCTCCGCGCCGGTCACGACGCCCACGCGGCGGATGCTGACCAGGTCGGTCACTCTTTGCCAGGCCCGCTTCCACCACGGGGGATCCGGATCGCCGGCGCCGGCCCGCGCCACCGCCCGCGCCACGGCGCGAAAACGGGCGTTGAGATCCGCCACCGTGGCCACGCCCCGTTCCGCCAGGGGGCGCAAGGCCGTCAGCGCCGAAGAATCGTTCTCGCCGATCTTCTCCAGCGCCTGAAATTCGGCGGCGAACGGCCGGCCCCGGTTGACCGCGTCGCGCAACTGCCCCACCGCCAGCGCCAGGCCCACCTGCCGGCCGAGGCGCGCCGCGCGCTCCTCGCCGATGGCGGCGATTTCCTGCTCCAACGCCTTGATGCGCGCCACCAGCGCCGGATCGGGCGGCGCCGGCTTGGTTATTCTCTCCTCGATAAGCGCGATGCGCTTGTCGAGCGCGCTTAGTCTATCCGCCACCATCATCAAGGCCGCGCCTTCGCTTGTCGCCGACGGCGGACGGTTGGCTTCGGCGACGATCGCCGGCCGCGTCTCGGGCGGCGCCGGGCGCTGGCTTGGATCGGTTACGGCGGCGGGCGCCGGGGCAGGAACGAAGGCAACCGTGTCCAGCGGGGCGGCTCGGAAACCGCCGGCAAGCCAGCGTTGTTCCACCGCGGACCAATTGAGCGCCAGCGCCGCCGCGCCCAGCGCCGCGATGGCGCCAATCGCGAGGATGAGCCACCGGCGCCCGCTTCGGCGCGGTCTGACCACCTCCGCCTCGACCTCGATGGGATCGCCCTCCGGCTCGGCGCGTTGATTCAAACTAGGGCTCCTCGCTTCCGATCAGGCGCAACAGCGCCTGTTGGCTGGGCTGGCGCGCAACGCGCACCCGCCGCCACGGCAGATTGCCCGCCGCCTCCGCCACCGCCGGACTGAGGCACAACGCATCGATTTGCGCCACCGCCGTCTCCAGTCCGGCTTGGCGCAGCAGACTAACAAAGGTTGTCGCGGTGCGGGGAGAGAAAAGCAAGACCGCGTCGAAAGCGCCCCTCTTCAAGCTTTCGGCGGTGGCCAGCGACAAGGTCGTCGCCGTCACGGCGTCATAGAGCACCCGGCGCTCGACGGCGAAGCCCGCGCGCGTCAGGCCGCCGGCCAGATCGCCGGCGACGGTGGCGCCGCTTACGTGCAGCAGCGGGTCGCCCACGGGATTGAGCTTGGCCCGCGCGGCGTCGGCCAATGTCGCCACTGTTCCTTCGGCGCTTTCCACGCGCTCGAACCCCTCGGCCTTCGCCGCTCGCGCCGTCGCGCCCCCCACGGCGAGAACGGCCACGTCGCGGCGCGAGGTTGCCTGCGCCAACGCCCGGGCGCCATTGGCCGAGGTCAGCAGCACCGCCTGCACATGGTCGAGGTCGAGCGCCGCCGCCGGCCGCAGCACGATGTCGAGCAGCGGTTCGACGGCGCTGTCGATTCCCCGCGCCGTCAACTCGCGCGCCACCGACAGCGCTTCGTCACGCGGCCGGGTGATCAGCACGCGCACCAAGGCGGCCCTCGGACCTAGGAGCCTGTCCGAATAATGGGCGCGGCCGCGTTGCGAGCGCGGTCGGCCGAGATGCAAGGGGCAGGGCGAAGCCGATAGCAAGAGCCTATCGGCAAGCCATGCACCGCCGCAGATCGGCCGACCCCGCGGCAACCCGAAGGGACGCGCCACTTTTCGCCGCCGGACGTCGGCGCGGGGCCTTGCCGATGGACAGGCATCGACCGCGGCCCCGCTACTAGCCGGGCGGCGAAAATTGGCGGCGTCGCGAACCGCTCCATTACGCGGACAGGCTCCTAGGCCGCCGTCTGCGGCCGCATGTCGGCTCGATCGATGCCGGCGACGACAACCGGTTTTTTCATGGCGTCGCGCCGGAACGGCTCGCCAAGCTCCTGGTTGAGGATGATTTCGATGAAGGTGGTGACGCGGCTTCCTTGCGCCGCGCAGGCCTCCGCAAGCGCGCCGGAGATTTCCGCTGGCGTGCGCGCGATCACGCCCTTGAGGCCGCAGCCCTCGGCGATGCGGGCAAAGCTCAGGTTCGGATCGAGTTCGGTGCCGACGAAGTTGTCGTCGTA
>CAZIVY010000030.1:0-9682 GCA_964542505.1 uncultured Rhodospirillaceae bacterium | reverse complement strand
CCCTTCGCCGAGCAGCAAATCGTGCACCGTCTCGCCGGCCAATTGCCCGCCCTTGATCAACACCGCCTTCGCTCCCAGCGTCAGCAGCATGTGCGCCGCGCGCTCCAAATCGCCCGCGTGGGTGATGCGCAAGCCGGTCAGCGCCTCCGCTTCCGGCACGTTGGGCGTCAGCACGGTGGCGTGCAGAATGAGCTTTGCCTTGAGCGCGTGGCTGGCGACGGAATCGAGCGCGGCGGCGCCGCCATTGGCGGCCATCACCGGATCCACCACCCAGGGAATGCGGCCGGCGGTCGCTTCCAGCGCCGCGGCCACCGCATTGATCGCCGCCTCGTCGGGCAACATGCCGATCTTGATGGCGTCGGCGCCCTTGTCGCCAAGCAAGGCCTCGATCGACCGGCGCACGGATTTCGCCGCGCTCGCGCGCGCGCCCAGCGCCGTCACTGTCCTGATGTCGGCGTGGATGAACGAGTCGGAATCGGACCCCGCGACGATCAGCACCCGCCCGCCCATGGTTCCCTCGTTCAGGCGGCGACGCGCTCGAGCGCGGCGACGATCTCGTTGACGACCTCGGTGATCAGCGCCTCTTCCTCGCCCTGGGCCATGACCCGGATGACGGGCTCGGTCCCCGAGCGGCGGATGGAAAGCCGCCCGCTCTGGCCCAGGCGCTGTTGGCCGCGCTCGATCGCCGCTTGCACGTGCGGATCGTCGAGCGGCCGCCCGCCACCGACGCGAATGTTGCGCAAGATTTGCGGCAAGGGCTGGAAGCGGCGGCAAACCTCGCTCGCCGGACGGCCGTTCTCGGCGATCACCGACAGCACCTGCAAGGCCGCGATCAGGCCGTCGCCGGTGGTCGTGTAATCGCTCAGGATCATGTGCCCCGATTGTTCGCCGCCGACGTTGAAATTGCCCTCGCGCATCTGCTCCAGGACGTAGCGGTCGCCCACCTTCGCCCGCACCAGGCTCAACCCCAGGCCGGCCAAATGCCGTTCGAGGCCGAGGTTGGACATGATCGTGGCCACCACGCCGCCGCCGCGCAGCCGCCCCTGGGTCTGCCAGCTTTCGGCGATCAGCGCCATGATCTGGTCGCCGTCGACGGTTTCGCCTTTCTCGTCCACCAGCGTCAGGCGGTCGGCGTCGCCGTCGAGCGCGATGCCCAGGTCGGCGCTGTGCGCCAGCACCTGGGAGCGCAGATACTCGGGGTGGTTGGAACCGCAATCGCGGTTGATGTTGAAGCCATCGGGATGCACCCCAGTCTGGATGACATCGGCCTCCAATTCCCACAGCACGGTGGGGGCGACCTTGTAGGCGGCGCCGTTGGCGCAATCGATGACCACGCGCAGGCCCGCCAGGCGGTTGCCCTTGGGGAAGGTATTCTTGGCGAACTCGATATAGCGGCCCGGGGCGTCGTCCAGGCGCTGCGCCCGGCCGAGCTTTGCCGGCGCCGCCATGCCGGCGCCGTCGTTCTGCTCCATCAGGGCCTCGATCTCGTGCTCCACCGCGTCCGAAAGCTTGAACCCGTCGGGGCCGAACAGCTTGATGCCGTTATCCTGGTAGGGGTTGTGGGAAGCGGAAATCATCACCCCCAGATCGGCGCGCAAGCTGCGCGTGAGCATGGCCACTGCCGGCGTCGGCATCGGCCCCACCAGCACCACGTCCATGCCCACCGAGATGAAGCCCGCGGTAAGCGCCGGTTCGATCAGATAGCCGGAAAGGCGGGTGTCCTTGCCGATCACCACCCGATGGCGGTGGTTGCCGCGCAGGAATTGGCGTCCCGCCGCCATGCCGACGCGCAGCGCCGTCGCCGCTGTCATCGGCTCGGTGTTCGCCGTGCCTCTAATGCCGTCGGTGCCGAAATAGGCGCGTTTCATGGCCTGCGGACCCGTTGCAGACGAATCGTTAACGCTTTGAAACCTATAGCACGCCGGTAAACCAAGCGTTGAGATTTTCCCCGACCCGCGACCGGTTCTACCGGTGTTCCAGCGCCATTTGCCGCCACATCGCCAGCGCCTGGACCGTGGCCGCCACGTCGTGGGCGCGGACGAACTGCGCCCCCCGCTCCACCGCCCACAAGGCGGCCGCCAACGAGGCGCCGAGCCTTTGTTTCGGCCGCTCCACGCCGGTGACCTGGCCGAGGAAGCGCTTGCGCGAGGCGCCCACCATGACGGCGGAGCCAAGGCCATGAAGCAGCCCCATGGAACCCAGCAGACGCATATTGTCCTCGAACCGCTTGCCGAAGCCGAGACCGGGATCGACCACGATTCGCGCGCTGCCGATGCCCGCCGCCCGGCAGGCGTTGACGCGCGCTTCCAGGTCGTCGTGAACCTCGAAGCGCACATCCGCATAGCGCGGATCGATCTGCATGGTCGCCGGTTCGCCCCGCATGTGCATGAGCACGACCGGCGCGCCCAGTTTCGCCACCGTGGCCATGGCGTCCTCGTCATGGGTGAGCGCGCTCACATCGTTGACCAGGCTTGCCCCGGCCTCGACCGCCGCCCGCATGACCATGGCCTTGCGCGTATCGATCGAGAGCGGCACGCCGCACCGCCGCAAGCCCTCGATGACCGGCAGCACCCGCTTCAACTCCTCGGCCACGCCGACCGTTGGCGCGCCGGGACGGGTCGATTCCCCGCCGATGTCGAGCAAGTCGGCGCCCGCCGCCGCGAGTTCGAATCCATGGGCGATGGCGGCGGCCGGGTCCACATGATCGCCGCCATCGGAAAAACTGTCGGGGGTGACGTTGACGATGCCCATGACCCGCGGCCGGTCGAGGCTGAGGCCGGCGACCGGCGTCCGCGCGCCCGTAACCAACGCCAGCCTGTGGCGCAACCGCCGGTCGCCGCGTTCGCCGAGGCGCTCCGCCGCCGCCGCCAGTTCCTCGGCCCCGACAACCGCTTCCTCCGTTCGCTCCGCGCGCCATCTCAGTGTCAGCCGCGCCCGCCTGAAAACCAGGCGGCCGCCCGCAATGGGCAGGGCCATGCCCTCGCCCGCATCGCTGGCGGCGGGATCGAGCGGCTCGATATAGAGGGCGGCGTCCGCGCGCTCGAACAGCGCGTCGAGGCGGCGGTCGCCGGCGGACATGCCGGCGCCGTCAGGCGCCGGGCTGCGGTTTCGGTTCGAGTCCGGCCGGGCCGGCCTTGCGCCCGCTCGAGGGCGGCACCGCCGAACGCGTACCGCTGTCGGACGGCGGCGGCGCGGCGTCGGGGCGCACGATCGCCTCGCCGCGCATCAACGTCTTCACTTCCTCGCCCGAAAGCGTCTCGAATTCCAGCAACCCCTTGGCCACACGGTGCAGGTCCTCGAGCTTTTCGGTCAGGATCTTGCGCGCCCGCCCCTCGGCCTCGCCGACCACGCGGCGGATCTCTTCGTCGATGACCTTGGCGGTGGCGTCCGAAACGTTCTTGCGCTGCGTTACCGAATGGCCGAGGAATATTTCCTCCTCGTTCTCGCTGAAACGCAGCGGCCCCAAGCGTTCGGACATGCCCCATTCGGTGACCATGCGCCGCGCCAAGTTGGTCGCCTGGCGAATGTCGTCGGAAGCGCCGGTGGTGATGTTCTCCGCGCCGAAAATGAGTTCCTCGGCGATACGCCCGCCAAAGGCCATGGTGATCTTCGATTCGAGCTCCAACTTGGACATGCCGTAGCGGTCGCGCTCGGGCAGCGACATGGTAAGGCCGAGCGCGCGCCCGCGCGGGATGATGGTCACCTTGTGCAACGGATCGTGCTTGGGCGATTCGATCGCCACCACCGCGTGCCCGGCCTCGTGATAGGCGGTCAGGCGCTTTTCCTCGTCGGTCATCACCATCGAGCGGCGTTCCGAACCCATGATGACCTTGTCCTTCGCCGCCTCGAAGTCGGCCATGGTGACCACGCGCCGGTTCTTGCGCGCCGCCAGCAGCGCCGCCTCGTTGGCCAAATTGGCCAGATCGGCGCCGGAGAACCCGGGCGTGCCGCGGGCAATCACCCGGGCGTCGATGTCGGGCGCCAGCGGCAGCTTGCGCATGTGGACCTTGAGGATCTTTTCCCGCCCGGCGATGTCGGGATTGGGAACCACCACCTGGCGGTCGAAGCGGCCGGGCCGCAGCAGGGCCGGGTCGAGCACGTCGGGCCGGTTGGTGGCGGCGATCAGGATCACGCCTTCATTGGCTTCGAAGCCGTCCATTTCGACCAGCAACTGATTGAGCGTCTGCTCGCGCTCGTCGTTGCCGCCGCCGAGGCCAGCGCCGCGATGGCGGCCAACGGCGTCGATCTCGTCGATGAAGATGATGCAGGGCGCGTTTTTCTTGCCCTGTTCGAACATGTCGCGCACGCGCGAGGCGCCGACGCCGACGAACATCTCGACGAAGTCCGAGCCCGAGATGGTGAAGAACGGCACATTGGCCTCGCCGGCGATGGCGCGCGCCAGCAAGGTCTTGCCGGTGCCCGGCGGGCCGACCAGCAGCACCCCCTTGGGAATGCGGCCGCCAAGGCGCTGGAATTTCTGCGGATCGCGCAGGAACTCGACGATTTCCTCCAGTTCCTGCTTGGCTTCGTCGATGCCGGCCACGTCCTCGAAGGTGACGCGTCCCTTGCCCTCGGTGAGCAGCCTGGCCTTGGACTTGCCGAAGCCCATGGCGCGGCCGGTTCCGCCCTGCATCTGCCGCATGAAGAAGATCCACACCGCGATCAGCAGCAGCATGGGAAACCAGGAAACGAAGATATTGAAGAGCGCGTTGCTTTCCCCGGCGGGGGCGACGTTGACGCGCACGCCCTTCGCCAACAGCCGGTCGACGAGACCCGGATCGTTCGGCTTGTTGGTGGTGAAGGAGCGGCCGTCGCGGGTGTGGCCGACGATGGTGTCGCCCTGCATCACCACGTCGTTGATCTGCCCCGACTGTACCTCGTTGATGAAATCCGAATAGGCCAGGCTTTGCCCCGGCCCGCGCACCGATGGACTCTGGAAAAGATTGAAAAGCGCCACCACCAGCAGGCCGATGATGACCCAAAGCGCCAGATTCTTGCCGAACATGTTCACGCGAGGGGATCCTTCCCGGTGCGACTTGAGCGCGGCTCGGGCGCCGCAATGCGCGGCGGTCGACGGTGAATCGTTATAACAGCCACTTTCGGCGCGCTCATCCTTTTCATTAGATAATATATCGAAACCATTAACCAATGGGTAAGAAAGGTCGGCGGCGATTATTTCCGCGGCCCGGATTCAGCGGCGGCCGGCCGAAGGAATCGCAAGCTAAGTCGCGGCGGCGCATCGCCTTTACCGCCCACGGCCGCAAGCAGCGGCGCGAAAACCAGATGCCCGCGGCGCCAGATCGTGGGCAGCGTGGGCCGTACCGGCGCCGGCACGCTGTCCGCTCTGGCCACCGCCCGCAACAGCTTCTGCCGCCGGCCAAGCGCCGCGATGGTCAGGCCCTTCGGCGCGCCGGCGCCCAGGCGAAGCTCGAAGCGGCCGTCCCAAAGCACGGTTTTTCCCGCGCTTAACGTCAGTGCGGGGCCGACCTCGGCGGCCTCGCGGCAGACCAGGATCTCGCCCCGCCAGGGCAGGACGCGGCAACCCATAAGCGTGCGCCCGCCGCCAAGCCGGCCTTGAACGATGGCGGACAATAGCCGCTCGAGGCGCTCCAGCCGCGGCGGGCCGGCATGCCCGCCCACGGCGCCCATGACGCGCGCCAGAACCCGGAGCGCGATTTCCTCTGGCGCCGCCGCCAATCGGGCCGCATCGATGTAGCCGTAGCCGAGTGGCTCCAGGCGCACGGCGCGGCTCATGGCCTCGGCGGTCATTCCTTCCAGCGCGGCGCGCACCCGCGCCATGCGGCTGGCGGTCGCCGCCAGCCGGCGCGCGCCCAGTCCCTCGGGCGCCAAAAGCCGCAAGGCCGCCCGTACCTGCGTGCGTTGATAGCTTGGGTCGCGGTTGCTGGGGTCTTCGATCCAGGCTTGTCCGGCGCGCCGCAGCGTCGCCGCCAAGCGCTCCTTTTCCACCGTCAGCAGCGGCCGCACCAGCGTCAGCCCATGCGCCTCCGCCACCGCCGCCATGGCGGCAAGACCATCGACCCCGCTGCCACGCCCGGCGCGCAGCAAAAAGGTTTCCGCCTGGTCCTCCAACTGATGCCCAAGCAGCAGCCGGCGCACGCCGTTTCGCCGGCACCAGGCCCCAAGCAGCCGGTAGCGCGCCTCGCGCGCCACGGCCTGGCGATTAGCCGCCGGTTTCGTGCCCCGCCAGCGCAAGATCCGATGCGGGATTCCGCGCCCGCCGAGCCAGGCGCCGACCTGCCGCGCTTCCGCCGCCGATCCGGGCCGCAATCCGTGGTCGACGGTGAGGGCGACGATCTTTGCCCCGCGCCTCGCCGCCCAAGCCTGGCTAAGCAACGCCAGCGCCATGCTGTCCACGCCACCCGAAGTGGCGACCGCCAGCTGCTCGTCCGCTTTCATGCCCAACAACAGCAACGGGTCCAGCAGCTTGGCGAATTCCCCCGCCGTCAGCGGCTTGGGCGCGGCCGCCGTCAGCGGCTTGGCCGTTGCCGCGACTGCCGTTTCGTCAACGGCAGCCGGCGCGCGCACGTTCGGCGACCGACAGCCGCTGCACCGAGGGATGGGCGCCGGGGAAATCCTTGTCCAACTGCTTGAAGGCGGCGCAGGCTTCCTGCTTTTGCTCCAGGTTGGAAAGCGACATCGCCAGCTTGAGCAGCGAATCGGGAGCCTTGGAGCCTTTCGGGTACTTCTGATAGCCGGCCAGGAACGCCGCCGCGGCGCGGTCGTACTCCTTGCGGGCGAAATAGCTTTCACCCAGCCAATACTGGGCGTTGCTCGCCAGGGCATCGGTCGGATGCAGGATCAGGAATTCGCCGAACGCCTGCTCCGCCGCTCCATAGTCGTTCTGCCGCAAAAGGCCGAAGGCGAAATTGTATTGGCTTTGTGCCGTCCCGTCCGGCAGCTTGCCCGGGCGCGCCGCCAACACGGCATTGTCGGCGGGTACGCGTAGCGTCCCCAAAACCCCTGGCGTCGGTTTGCCTTGTGCCGGCGGGGCGGCCGCGCTTGGCGCGGCCGGTGGCGCCGGGGCGGGAGGCGCCGCGGCGGCCGCTTGTGCAGCCGCCATCGTGCGTTCCAGCGCCGCCAGGCGAAAATCCACGTCGGCGACAAGTTTTTCCACCCGCTGCTTCACCAGGTTGATGCCATGGTCCGTCTCCTCGACCCGGCCGGTCAACTGGCGCACTTGGTTTTCGATTTCGTCCAGCCGCGCCGACAGCGCGTTGGCGATGCCGCCAGCGATGGGCGCGGTCTCGACGGGTGGTGAGGGCGGCGCAAAGGCTCCGGGCGGCGGCGGCTGGCCCTTGAACACCTGCCGCTGCAAGCCGCGCAATTCGTTTTCCAGCCGCTCCATGCGCTCGATCAGCACGCGCAAGTCGCTGGCCGCCGCCTGCGCCCATGCCGGCCCGCCCGCGGCCAACACCGCGAGCGCGACGCCGAGGCCAAGGAACACGGCCAGCGAAAACGATCTGGCGCCGCGTCCGTTTCCGGTCCGGCCCCAAAAATGGCCAGGCGCCATGCTTTTTCTCCCCCAAGATCGGTGGGCCGGCATCGGAGCAAGCAAATCGGGCCGGATTAAGGCGGCGCCCTCAAACACATCGCCCGCCCGCCGCGTCGGCACAAGTGCCGGCGCGGCGGGCGGGCGAAACGTCTGGTCCCGGCGGCGGAGCCGCCGGGACGAAACTTACTGGACGACCGAAACGCCGCGGCGATTCTGCGACCATGCCGATTCGTTCCCTCCCGCCACCTGCGGCCGCTCCTTGCCGTAAGAGATGGTGGTCAGACGCGAGGCGGCGATGCCCTGGTTGACGAGATAGTTCTTCGCCGCGTTGGCGCGCCGCTCGCCGAGCGCCAAATTGTATTCGCGGGTGCCGCGCTCGTCGCAATGGCCTTCGATGCTCAAGCGCGCCTGCGGGTAGCGCTTCAGCCACGCCGCCTGCTTGTCGAGCGTCGCCCGTGACGGCGGCTTCAGGTCGAACTTGTCGAAATCGAATAACACCCGATCGCCGACGTTGACGACGAAATCCTCCTGGCTGCCGGGTCGCACTTCGCGCGATCCCGCCGGGGCGGTCGCGGTGGCGCCGCCACCGCTCGTGGTTGGCGCGGCGCCAGTGGGCGAGGCGGAGCTTCCGGTGCCACCGGCAGTGCCGGTCATTACGGGCGCCGTCTCGCACGCGGCGACGATCAACAACGCGGCGGCCAAGCCGATGAACTTGGCGCCGAACTTGTGCAATAGCATCTCTCTTTTCTCCTTCGAGGCATTCATATGGGAAAACGGACGCGGGAGCGGAAGCGCGAAATAGTGCTGGGACGGCGGCACCGAGATCATGTGAACGCCAAACACCGCGTCTTACCATACTCCATTCTTGGCTCGCGGCGGACTATATCCAGCGGAAATCAGCGAATCAAGGGGGATAACGGGGACCACGCCGGGTCGGACGCATCGCTTGGCGTTAACACTTCCCGTTCGTTGTAGCCGGTGAGATCGATCGACCACAGCCGCGTGCGCCCTCCGCGCCCGCGCGGATCCGGCGGCACCTCCCGGTAAAACATCAGCACCCGCCCGTTGGGCGCCCAGGTCGGCGCCTCCTGCACGTCGACGCTGGCGGTGAGTATCCGCTCCCCGCTGCCGTCGGTGCGCATGACGCCAATGGCGAACTTGCCTTCATGTTCGCGCGTAAAGGCGATCAGGTCGCCGCGCGGCGACCACACCGGCGTCGCGTAGCGCCCGTCGTTGAAGCTGATCCGGCGCGCGTTCCCGCCGTCGGCGTCCATGGTGTAGATCTGCTTGGTGCCGCCGCGGTCGGAATTGAAGGTGATTCGCCGCCCGTCGGGGGAATAGGAAGGCGACACATCGATCGCTGGGTCGCTGGTCAGCCGGCGCTGGGCGCGGGTGCGCAAGTCCATGGTGTAGATGTCGGAATTGCCCTCCACCGCCAGCGACATGACGACCATGTTGCCGTCCGGCGAGAAGCGCGGGGCGAAGGTCATGCCGGGAAAATCGCCCACCAGCTCGTGCTGGCTGGTGTCGATATTGAACAGGTATACGCGCGGATTGTCGTTGAAATAGGAAAGATAGGTGATTTCCTGCCGCGTCGGGCTGAAGCGCGGCGTCAGCACCAGGAAGCGGCCGTCGGTGAGGAAGCGGTGGCTTTCCCCGTCCTGGTCCATGATCGCCAGGCGCTTGACCCGCCGGGTGGGCGGTCCCGATTCGGCGATATAGACGATGCGGGTGTCGAAATAGCCGTCCTCGCCGGTAAGGCGCTTGTAGATCGCGTCCGAAACCAGATGCGCCACCCGCCGCCAATTGTCGGGGGTGGTGAAGAACGCCAAGCCCGTCATCTGCTGCTCGGCGAACACGTCCCACAAGCGGAACTCGATCTTGAGCCGGCCGTCGCTGAGGAACTCGGCGCGTCCCGTCACCAGCGCCTGGGCGTTGATCACCCGCCAGTCGCCGAATCGCGGCTGCACCCGCATGGCGTCGGGCGTCTGGATGTGCGCCTTGGTGTCGAAGGGCTTGAACAGCCCGGAGCGTTCCAGATTGGCCCGCACCGTGCGCGGCACGTCGACGGCCGAAGGCGCGGCGGCGGGGCTGTCGGCGTCGAAATCCGCCACCGCGATCGGCATCGCCTCGACATTGCCGCGCGTGATGTCGATTTGCAGCGCCGCG
>CAZIVY010000029.1:0-10025 GCA_964542505.1 uncultured Rhodospirillaceae bacterium | reverse complement strand
GCGCGACGTCACCGTGGTCGGCGACCGCTTCGTCTTTCAGTCCGAGGTGCTGTTCGCTTCCGGCGCCTCCGAGCTCAACGACGCGGGACGCGAGCAATTGGCCAAGCTGGCGCGGGCCCTGATCGAGATCGGCGCCAAGATACCGACCGAGATCAAATGGATCCTGCGCGTCGATGGGCACACCGACCGCATTCCCATCCGCACCGCGTCGTTCCCCTCCAACTGGGAGCTGTCCACGTCGCGCGCTTTGTCGGTGACGCGGTTCCTCATCGCCCAGGGCGTCCCCCCCAACCGCCTGGCGGCGGCGGGCTTCGGCGAGTTCCATCCCCTCGACGACCGCGTCGACGAGATCGGCTACCGCCGCAACCGCCGTATCGAACTGAAACTCACCGACCGTTAGCGCCCCCCTCAGGCGGCGGCGAATTGCAGGCGGGCGAAGCGCGCGTAGAGGCCGTCTTGCGCCATCAACTCAGGATGGGTGCCGGTGGCGACGATGCTGCCCTTGTCCATGACCACGATGCGGTCGGCTTTTTGCACCGTCGCCAGGCGATGCGCTATGACCACGGTGGTGCGCCCGCGCATGAGCCGCTCCACCGCCTGCTGCACCTTGCGCTCCGACTCGGCGTCGAGCGCCGAAGTCGCCTCGTCGAGCAACAGAATGGGCGGATCGCGCAATATGGCGCGGGCGATGGCGATGCGCTGGCGCTGGCCGGCGCTGAGGCGGGTTCCGCGCTCGCCCAAAAAAGTATCGAAGCCCTGGGGCAATCCGTGGATGAACCCGGCCGCCGCCGCTTCCGCCGCCGCCCGCACCTCCGCGTCGGTGGCCTCGGGACGGCCGTAACGGATGTTGTCGGCGGCGCTGGCGGCGAAGATCGCCGGCTCCTGCGACACCAGGCCAAGGCAGGCGCGCACCGCCCGCGGATCGGCGGCGGTGACATCGATGCCTTCCACCAGGATGCGCCCCCGCGCCGGATCGTAGAAACGCAGCAGCATCTGGAACACGGTGCTTTTGCCCGCCCCCGAACGCCCCACCAGCGCCACCTTCTCGCCCGGCTGGATGTCGAGGCTGAAGTCGCGCAAGGCCGGCGGCAGGGGCCGCGTGGGATAGGCGAAGGTCACGTTCTCGAAGCGCACCGATCCCTTGGGCTTGGGCGGCAGCGCCACCGGGTTCGCCGGCACGCGCACCGCCGATTCGACGCGCAGGATTTCCATCAACCGCCCGGCGGCGCCGCTGGCGCGCTGCACGTCGCCCCAGACCTCGCTCAAGGCGCCCACCGCCGCCGCCGTCACCACGGCATAGAACACGAACGCCGACAGCTCGCCCGCCGAAAGCTGGCCGCCGATCACCGCCTTGCTGCCCAGCCACAGCACCCCGTCCACCGCCCCGAAGACCAGCAGCATGACCAGCGCCGTCAGCCACGCCCGCGCCCGCACCCGCTCCACCGCGGTGACGAACGCGCGCTCCACGCCGGCGCTGTAGCGCGCCGCGTCCGCCCGCTCCTGCCCATAGGCCTGGACGGTCGCCAGCGCCTGGAAACTTTCCTGCGCCTGCACCGTCAGGTCGGCGAGGCGATCCTGGCTGGAGCGCGACAGCCGGCGCACGCGCCGCCCGAAGACGACGATCGGCGCCACCACCGCCGGGACCACGGCGGCGATCAGCAGCGCCAGCCGCGGGCTGGTGTGGGTGAGCAACGCCGCGCCGCCGATGAACAGCAGCACGTTGCGCAACGCCACCGACGCCGACGAGCCGACGACGGTCTGGATGACCTCGGTGTCGGCGGTGAGCCGCGACATCACCTCGCCGGTGCGGGTGTGATCGAAAAAGGCGGGGCTCAATTCCACCACGTGCCCGTACACGGCGCGGCGCACGTCCGCCGTCACCCGCTCGCCCAGCCAGGTGACGAAATAGAAGCGGCTGAAGGTGGACATGGCCAGCACCAGCACCAGGCCGAACAGTCCGGCGAAATAGCGGTCGATGGAATCGGCGCTGGCGCCGCCGAAGCCGTAATCCACCACGTGCCGGAGCGCCTGGCCGATGGCCAGCACCGAGCCCGCCGCGACGATCAGCGCCAGCAGCGCGCCCACGACCCTGGAGCGGTAGGGGCGCACGAACGCCCACAATTGCGCCAAGGCCCGCCAGTCGCGGGCCTTGGATTCGGAGGCCGGCGGCGGCGTGCCGCCGGGGCTGTTCTCGCCGCCGGCTTGTGACATGGCCAGGGCTTATATCAGCTAGTACCGACTTTCGTGAATGACAGAGTAGCAAACGATGCCCAATCACCTGCGAAAGTCGGAACCGATTCATCGGCTTGTGCCTGATCGCGCAATGTCTCCCCGTGGCGGCGTAGCCGCCCCAATTGCAATGTCTGGCGCGCCCGGCGTGCTTGGCGCGCAAGGCGCGCGGGGCGCGCCGGGGGACCGAATATGCATGATCGGGTACGAGGGGCGCTACGCGCACGCGGCTTTGACCCGGAAGGCCCGCTCGCCCATATTAGCGTCATGGCGATACTGAAAATCGCGCGCATGGGGCACCCGGTCCTGGCCCGTCCCGCCGACAAGGTGGCCGATCCCACCGCGCCGGAGATCCGCCGCCTGGTCGCCGACATGATCGAAACCATGCACGACGCCGAGGGCCTGGGGCTGGCGGCGCCGCAAGTTTATGTGCCGAAACGGGTGGTCGTGTTTCACCTGCCCCGCGAGCGCGCCGAGGAAAGCGAGGCGCCGGAGGGGCTGACGGTGCTGGTCAACCCGCTGATCGAGCCCTTGACCGACGACCTGCAGCCGGGCTGGGAGGGCTGCCTGTCGGTGCCCGGCCTCAGGGGCCTGGTGCCGCGCTACGCGCGCATTCGCTACCGCGGCCTCGACGCCGACGGCCGCGCCATCGAGCGCGAAGCCGCCGGCATGCACGCGCGCGTCGTTCAGCACGAATGCGATCACCTGGACGGCGTGCTCTACCCGCAGCGCATGAACGACCTCGGCCAGTTGATGTTCGTATCCGAAATCCGCCACCGCTTGAGCGCGCCGCAGGCGGATCTGGCTCTGGCCGAGACATGAGCGGGGCCGCGACATGAGCGCCGAAGACCATCTGCTGGAGGCCAAAAGGCGCATTCTGGCCGCCACCCTCCCCCATGTGCCGTTCGATGGCTGGAGCGGCGGCGCCATGCTGCGCGGAGCGCGCGAGGCGGGCTTCGAGCCGGAGATGGTGGCGCGCGCTTTTCCCGGCGGCCCCATCGAGATGGTGGATTTCTGGATCCGCGAGGCCGACCGCATGATGCTGGACGAACTGGCGCACCACGATCTGCCGGCCATGCGCACGCCCGAGCGCATCGCCCTCGCCCTTCGCCTGCGCCTGATGCAACAGGCGCCGCACCGCGAATCGGTACGCCGGGCCATGGCGTTGCAGGCGCTGCCGGGCAACGCCGCCGGCGCGCTGAAAAGCGTCTACCGCACCGTCGATGCGATCTGGCACGCCGCCGGCGACACCGCCACCGATTGGAATTTCTATACCAAGCGGCTGCTGCTCGCCGGGGTCTATGGTTCCACGGTGCTTTTTTGGCTGGACGACAAATCGCCGGGCTTCGCCGCCACCTGGGAGTTCCTGGAACGGCGCCTCGCCGACGTCAGCGGCATCCAGAAACTGCGCGGCGCGGCGAACAAGTTGTTCGAGCGCCTGCGCAGCCGCGCCTCCTGATCGACTGAATCAGGCGGTCGCGTGGCCGTCCTTGCTTTCCTCGCCCTCTGTCACCACCGGCAGCGGAGCGTAGGGAAACGGCTTGTGCTCGGAACTGTAGGTGAGGAACAGGGCGACCTCGCTGATATAGGTGGCGAGGCCGGCGCCGAAGCGGCTCAGCCGCGCGAGAGGCGCGCCGGTCAAAAGCTGGCTCAGGAACTGCACCAGCGCCGTCGCCCACAACAAGCCGACGGCCAGCCACATCGCCAGGGCCAGCACCAGCATGTGCGCCAAGCGAACCCAGGTGCCGGACTTGGCGACGTTGTCCTTGATCTGCGCCGTCGTAATGGGAGTGTGTTCGCTCATGGTTGGTCTCCTCGACCGTCGCTTTGGGTAAGATGACTGCTACTAACGATTTGTTGCTTAACAGATAGTTAATGTGGCGCGCAATGCAAGCGCTGCCCGTTCGAATCACGCTGGCGGCGGCACATTCAACGGATAAAGCCGCGTCACATGGCCCATTTTCCGTCCCGGGCGCGCCTCGCCCTTGCCGTAGAGATGCAGCTTCGCCGCCGGGTCCTTGACCAGTTCGGGCCATTCGTCCACGTCCGCCCCGATCAGGTTGCGCATGATCGCGTTGGAGTGGCGCTCCGGCGACCCGAGCGGCAACCCGCAGACGGCGCGCACCTGCTGCTCGAACTGGCTGGTGGCGCAGGCCTCGATGGTCCAATGCCCGGAATTGTGCACCCTCGGCGCCAATTCGTTGACCAGCACGCCGCCATCGGCGCCGACGAACATTTCCACCGCCAGCAGGCCGACGACGCCCAGTCTTTCGGCGAGGGTACGCGCCAGCCGGTCGGCGGCCGCCGCCGTCGCCGGCGCTATGGCCGCTGGCGCCAGGGTGGTGGCGAGAATGCCGTTGGCATGGCGGTTTTCCACCGGCACATAGGCCGCCATGACGCCGTCCGGCCCGCGGGCGACGATGACCGAAATTTCCATCGCGAAGGGCACCAGCGCCTCGACGATTGCCGGCGCTCCGGCGATGGCGGCCCAGGCCTCGGGCGCCCCTGCCGCCGCCGCGATCCGCACCTGCCCCTTGCCGTCGTAACCGAGGCGCCGGGTCTTGAGCAGAGCCGGAGGTGGGATGGCGGCCAGCGCCGCCCGCAACTCGTCCAGGCTGGCGGCCGCGCGATAAGCCGCTGTCCGGCCGCCGCATTCGCGGACGAAGTCTTTTTCCAGCAGCCGGTCCTGGCTGACGCGCAGCGCCGCCACGCCGGGACGGGCTAGGGTGAGGGCGGCCATGCGTTCCACCGCCAGAACGGGAATGTTCTCGAACTCGATGGTCGCCACCGCGACTTGGGCGGCGAATCGGTCGAGCGCCGCCACGTCGTCGTAGGCGGCGGCGGTATGGGCCGCCGCCACCTGGGCGGCGGGGCAATCGGCCTCCGGGCAATAGACATGGCAGCGGTAACCCAGTTGCGCCGCCGCCATGGCCAGCATGCGGCCCAATTGCCCGCCGCCAAGAATGCCGATGACGGAACCGGGCGCGATGGCCGGCGCTTGGGGTGCTGCTGGCACGCTGGGCAATTCCGCGGTTCAGGCGCCGTTGCGCGGCCGCAAGGCCACGGCGCGGGTTTGCCGGTCCCGCCACGCCTTGAGCCGCCGCGCCACCTGGGGATCGCCCAGCGCCACCACCGCCGCCGCCAGCAAGCCGGCGTTGATTGCCCCGGCGCGGCCTATGGCCAAGGTCCCGACCGGCACGCCCGCCGGCATTTGCGCGATGGCGAGCAGACTGTCGAGGCCCTTGAGCGTCCGGCTTTCCACCGGCACGCCGAACACCGGGAGCGTGGTCAGCGCCGCCGTCATGCCTGGCAGGTGCGCGGCGCCGCCGGCGCCGGCGACGATGACCTTGAGTCCGCGGCCGGCGGCCCCGGTGGCGTACTCATAGAGCCGGCGCGGAGTACGGTGCGCGGAGACCACACGGCTTTCGCTCGCCACGCCCAGCTCGGCGAGGATGTCTGCCGCATGGCCCATGGTGGCCCAATCGGACTGGCTTCCCATGATTATGCCGACCACGGGCGGGCGGTTGCGTTTCTGCGGGCGCATGACCTTCCCCCACCGCTGGAAAGCGGGGGATTATACGGGCGAGCCGGGGTGAGTAAAGCCGGTCCCCCAGGCCGGGGGCCCAACCGGAGCGCAAAAAGCCTGCTGGCGGGTGGCCGGCGTTTACTCTTGGTAACGAAATGGCGGAGATAATAGATTGCGGTGCGGCGTTGACGCCGACCGGTGACGTGGCCGCGGCGAGGATTGGGTGACCGCCCAATGAAAATCGGAGACAAGGGACCGCTGTCGCGCATTGGCGCCGCGGCCAGGACCATGGCGACGCGGGCGACAGGGCGCGCCGGCAAGGCTTCGCCCGCGAAGACGCCCGACATGTCGGCGGTACAGGGCATTCCGGAAGCCGAATTCACCCCGAAGGTACGCGACGCCATCGTGGCGCTGATGCACGAAGTGGCGCAATTGCGCGACGATCTGCAGCGCTACAAGGCGCGGGTCGCCGATCTCGAGCGCCTGGCCGACATGGACGCGCTGGTGGAGATTCCGAACCGGCGCGCCTTCGTGCGCGAACTGGCGCGGACCATGAGCTATTCCGAGCGCTATGGCGGCGCCGCCAGCCTGCTCTATTTCGATCTCAACGGCTTCAAGGAAATCAACGACACCTACGGCCACGCCGCCGGCGACGCCGCCTTGCGCTACGTGGCGCGGGTGCTGGTGGAAAACGTGCGCGAATCCGACGTCGTCGGCCGCCTGGGCGGCGACGAATTCGGCGTCATTCTCGCCCAAGCCGACGAGCCCCACGCGCGCATCAAGGCCGAAAGCCTGGCCGCGACCATAGGCGCCAAGCGCTTGAGCTGGAGCGGCAAGCGCCTGCGCATCAACCTGGCTTTCGGCGTCTACGCGCTGAAACCGGGCGAGGATCCGGGATCGGCGCTCGCCGCCGCCGACCGCGCCATGTATTCCCACAAGGCGACGCTCAAGAACGACGGCCGCTAGGCGGCCCTCCCGCCGGAGAATTTTTTTTCCGCTGCGATGGAATCCCATTCTTACAGGCTGTATTGGCACCATTGATCCGTCGGCGGCGCGAACGAATGCCATCAAGCAATGATGATTAGTATTAGAACAATTACTAAGTATAAACAACAACATACGTCATTTACCCAAATGATTACGCCATTTGCCAAATTGATAGACAAGTAAAGTTGTGGCAAATATTACCCGTGAACGCCCATAGGGCAGCGGGATGGCAAACGCCCCCGCGGACGATCGAGGGGGACACGCCATGGACCGGGAAAACGGGGACGACGCGCGTGCGGGCAAGGTTCGCCGCCCGAGCACGGTTCGCATCATCGACGACATCGGCCGGCCCGGCCGGCGCGATTTCCTGCGCGCGGTGGCCATTGGCGGCGTCGCCGCCACCGGCGCCATTCTTAAATCCGGGCCGGCATCGGCCACGCCGGTCCTGGCCCCCGGCAAGACCGCCACGGCATTCGTGCGCGACTTCGCCGACCCCTATCTCGAGCTCGTCCGGTTGCTGCGCGAAGCGACCGAGGTCGAGCACGCGCTCATGCTCCAATACCTCTACGCCGCGTTCTCGCTCAAGCCGGAGTACGAAGAGGTTCGCGGCAACGGCGATCCGAACACCACCGATTTCTTCGGCGTCGCCGTGCAGGAGATGCAGCACCTGGGCGCGGTCAACCGGCTGCTGGTGGAATTGGGCGCGCAGCCCAACATGATGCCGCAAGACATGCCCTACGAGCCCGACATCTACCCGTTCGAATTCGCCCTCGAGCCCATGACCCCGCAAAGCCTGGCCAAATATGTGTATTGCGAGGCGCCGGCGAGCGCGTTCGACCCGGCGAAAGCCCGCTCACCCGAGGACAAGCTTTTTCTTGCCCGCATGGATCGTGTCCTCGGTCCCATCAAGCGGCCCAACCACGTCGGCAGCTTCTACAACCTGGTCATCGACACTCTGGGCGAGGTCGAGGCCATGGCCAATTCCGGCGTCGCGCTGCCGCAAACGGTCGACTTCAAGCGCTGGAAACAGGAACTCGTCCACATCAAGAACGAAGGCGAGCTCGGCCACTACGTCTTCTTCAAGGACGTATTCATGGGCACCCACAAGGGTTTCAAGGAGCGGAAGAACGTGTGGGATCTGGCCCCGACCCACGCCCACTACCCGAGCATGAACGTGCCGCGCAATCCGACCGCCTATGTCGGGCACAAGGGGCACATCGCCGATCCGAACGCGCTGAACCTGGCCTGGCTGGGGAATCTGCATTACTGGACGGTGCTGTCCCTCCTCACTTACGCTTACACCCACGATGCGCCCAAGCTGGTGGACAAGGCCAGGATGCACATGATGGGGCCGCTGTCGTCGATCGCGAGGCATCTGCCGACCATCGGCGCCGCCATGCCTTTCGATCAGCTCAGCATGGGCTATTCCATGGGGACGGACCAGGCCTGCTCCCGGTTCATGTTCACCCGCCTTCTCGGCGAGACCATGGCGCTAGAAAAGAGGCTGGAGGGCAGGCTGCCACCCGATTACGCCTCGTCCGTCGCCGCCGACACGATGGCGGAAATCGCCAGTACCTAGTGTTCTGGTTCCGACATTTGGCCCCCCCTCCATCCACTTGTCATCGCCGCCCCCGGATCACAGTCCGGGCTCGACCCGGCGATCCACGGATCGTGGATGCCCGGATCAACCCCGGGTTAAACCCGGGGGCCGGGCATGACGACGGGAGGGGACGAAATGTCAGTGCCGGAACACTAGACCTGCCTTGCTTGCCCGCGGTTTGCTAAGCGATGATGTCGGGCAGCAGAAGGTTTTCAAGCTGCGATATCTGGTCCTTGAGCGTCAGTTTGCGCTTCTTCATGCGCTGAATCTGCAGGTGATTCTGGCTTAAGGACCCCGCCAGGGCGGCGATGGCATCGTCGAGGTCACGATGCTCGATCTTCAGTACCTCAAGCTGGCGCCGCATCGCGGCAACGTCCATCTCTTGATTCAGGGTGATCGCTCCGCTGAAGCTAACGGACGCGTGGCCGTCAACGCTGGCCGCCGCCACACGCGCATGTTACCACAAACTTCGAGCCGCCCCCAACAGGCTTCACTGCCCCTCCAGCCGCCGTGAATAAAACGGAAACTTCCAACCAGCCGGCGCCGGACGCGCTCTGGGACTACGCCCTCGGGCTCTACCGCGACAGGGCCGTGGAGACGGCCTGCCTGCGCCTTCAGGACGAAGCCGGGCTCGACGCGATCATGTTGTTTTACTGCCTGTGGGCGGCGCGGGAACGGGGGCCTCTGGGCCGCGAGGCGATGGCGCGGGCGCTGGCCGCGATTGCGCCCTGGACGACCGGGGTGATCGCCCCGCTGCGCGCCGTGCGCCGGAGGCTCAAGACACCGGCAAGCGCCGAATTCTCTGGCCAACCGGCGTTGCGCCGCGCCGTGGCCGACTGCGAACTGGCCGCCGAGCGCATGGCTTGCTTCATGCTTGCCGCTTGCTTGCCGCCGCCACGCGGTTCGCCCGCGGAACGGGCGCCGCTGGAATACGGCGATGCGGCGGCGTCGAATCTCGCCGATTATTTGGCCGCCGCGCGCATTTCCTTGAGCCCAGCGCTCGCCGACGACCTGGCAAGGCTTATTGGCGCCGCCGCCTAGCCGTCCGTAGCGCCGCGCCCCGCCCGCCGCGCCGCCAGGTTGGTGGCCCCGCTGCGCGCCTCGCCCCAACGCTGGACGATGCCGGCGTCGAGGCCGAAAAGATCCAGCACCCGGCCCACCGTCTGATCGACGATGGCCTGAACGCTGTCCGGGCGGGTGTAGAAGGCCGGCACCGGTGGCGCCACGATGGCGCCCAGTTCGGTCGCCGTCAGCATGTTGCGGATATGCCCGGCGTGCAGCGGCGTCTCGCGCACCAGCAGGACCAGGCGGCGGCGCTCTTTCAAGGTCACGTCGGCGGCCCGCGTCAACAAATTCGAGGTGACGCCGGTGGCGATTTCCGCCAGCGACTTGACCGAACAGGGAGCGATGGCCATGCCATCGGCGGGAAACGATCCCGAGGCGATGGCCGCCCCCACGTCGCCGACCGCGTAGCGCACCGCCGCCAGGGCGTGCACCTGCGCGAGAGTGAGATCGGTTTCGTAGGCCAGGGTCATTTCCGCCGCCCTGGACATCACCAGGTGCGACTCGACCTTCAGCTCGCGCAGCGCCTCCAGCAGCCGCACGCCATAGACCGCGCCCGAGGCGCCGGTAATTCCCACCACGAGACGGGTTGCGGCCATGAACGAACCTTACCCGAACGCG
>CAZIVY010000028.1:0-6402 GCA_964542505.1 uncultured Rhodospirillaceae bacterium | reverse complement strand
CCCAGGCGGCGGATATGGCGATGGCCGTCAGGATCGGGTTCACTTGCCCGCCGGCCCGCATTCGCCCACCGCCGTGGCGGTGACGCGTTGGTAGAAGGTCATGTTCTTGCCGCCCATCTTGACGTCCAGCGTGCCCCTGATCCGATCCACGCCCACATGCCACGTCGCCGCGCCGGTCAGGGCCGCGCCGGCCGCCGCGGCGCGAACGGGTCCAGGGTCCGCACGCCGAGAGGCTCGAAGTCGCGCACGTTGCGCGTGACGACGACCAGATTCCGGACGATGGCGGTGGCCGCGATCAAGGCATCCTCGATCTGCGTGTCCGACCGGCGATGCATGAGCCGCGCCCAAACGCGAAAGACGGCGCCATCCAAAGGCAGCACGTTCCAGGTCTGCTCCACCTGTTCGATCCAGGCCTCGATCTCCGCGGCCTTTGGCGCATTCTGCTCGCGTGCGATCTCGACCCCGGCCTGCAATTCGCCGAGGGTCACCGCCGCCAGGTGCAGATGCTCGTCGGGCACGCTCTTCAGCCACGCGGCCACGCCGCCGTGCGGTTGCGGCCGCCTGAGCTCCGAGACGACGTTGGTATCGAGGAGATACACGCGCCTAGCGCGCTTTCAGGCTGAGTGGGCGCCGGTCAGCCGCCCGGAAAGCGCGCTAATCCAAGAGTCTGGAGCGCGTTCGGACGCAAAACCGGGTTCCACTTTTGCTGAACGCGCTCTAGGCGACTGGCGCCGCGGCCCGCCGGCGCAGCCTGCCGCGCGGCGGCACGGGGATATCCGCGCGCGGCGCCTCGGCTAAAAGCAGATCCTTCAGCGTCGGACGAGCGGCCCGCAGCAGGCGGCGCCACTCCTCGACCGGAACCAGCACGGCCGCCTCGACGCCGCGCCGGGTGAGGACCTGCGGCCCTTCCTTGAGCGATGCATCGAGGAACTCGCTGAACCGCGCCTTGGCGTCCTGGACCTGCCACGACCGCATCGCGACCGCCTTGACTGTTGCTCAACTGACTAGTTATATGACTAGACGGTTTGCAAGTCAAGTCGTATTTCGGTGCTGGGTCAGTTCGCCCTCATGCTTCGACCCTCGCCGCCTTCGGCGTCTCGACAGCATGAGGGCATTATTCTAGGCCTCGTCCTGTTCAAACCGCGAAGCGGTTTGAACGTCGTAGGGCGAGGCCGCCAAATTGACCCACTACCCATATTTCGCCAGACAGCCCGCACGGCCGGAAACGTGTCGAAAACCGGGTCGGAGTCGTTCGCTCGAAAACGGCATCCGACTCCATCGTCCCAGTTGAGTATCACTTGCCCGCCGGCCCGCATTCGCCCACCGCCGTGGCGGTGACGCGTTGGTAGAAGGTCATGTTCTTGCCGCCCATCTTGACGTCCAGCGTGCCCCTGATCCGATCCGCGCCCACATGCCACGTCGCCGCGCCGGTGGTGGGGTTGCCGCCGCCGCAGATCAGCCGATAGGAAACGGTATCGTCCTCGCGGCGCTCCTGGTCGAGTCTGCATCCCTTGAGCGACTCGTGACCGAGGACCGGGAAGGCGGAGGAAAGATCGCGCCCGCTCCAGCAGTGCGTCTGCCGCGTGGCGGCGTAGCGCAGATTTTCTTCCAGGTGAGGCAGCACGGTCTCGGTGACGACCTCATAGGCCCGCGGCGGCATCCAATCCTGGCCCCGTGCCGGCGGACAAGCCAGCAACGCCAGCGCCAGCCATGCCGCAAGCGAGGACTTCACCCGCTCAGACCGCGACCTTGGCCTTGGTCAGTTTGTCGAAATCCTCCACCAGCGCGCGGCAGACGCGCCCGGGGGTGAATTTATGCGGCCCGATCTCGGCGATGGGCGTCACTTCCGCCGCCGTGCCGGTGAGGAACGCTTCCTGGAAGCCGGACAATTCCTCCGGCTTGATGGCGCGCTCCACCACTTCCATCTGGCGCTTGCGCGCCAAGTCCATCACCGTGCGCCGGGTGATGCCATTGAGGAAGCAGTCGGGCGTCGGCGTGTGCAGTTTGCCATCCTTGACGAAGAACAGATTGGCGCCGGTGGCTTCCGCCACCAGGCCGCGCCAATCGAGCATCATGGCGTCGTCATAGCCGGCGCGCTCGGCCTTGTGCTTCGATAGCGTGCAGATCATGTAAAGCCCGGCGGCTTTCGATTGCGTCGGCGCGGTGTTGGGCGCCGGCCGCCGCCATTCGGCGATATCCAGGCGCAGTCCCTTCATCTTCGCGTCGGCCGAGAAGTAGCTCGGCCACAGCCAGGTGGCGATCGCCAGGTGAATCTTGCTGCTCTGCGCCGAGACGCCCATCATCTCGCTGCCGCGCCAGGCGATGGGGCGCACATAGCCGTCGACGATCTTGTTGGCGGCCACGGTTTCGCGCGTGGCGCGGTCGATGTCGGCCACCGAAAACGGAATGGTGAAGTCCAGGATCTTGGCCGAATCGTAGAGGCGCTGGCTGTGCTCGGTGAGCTTGAACACCGTGCCGCCATAAACGCGCTCGCCCTCGAACACGGCGCTGGCATAATGCATGGCGTGGGTGAGCACATGGGCCTTGGCTTGCCGCCATGGCACCAGCTCGCCGTCGCACCAGATGACGCCGTCGCGGTCGTCGAAAGCCTGTGTCGCCATGGCCGAAATCCTCGACTGCGAACGCCTTACAAAGGATGCGCGAGAAGTAACATTGTGCTATTTATATGTCAACATGACTGACATAAAGGCCGCCAACCCGTTGTTCCTGCGCGAGGAGGAATTGCGCCAGGGCATCGAGTTGTTGTTCTACGCCTACCGCGACTTCACCCTCGGCCCGGATGCCATCCTGGCCTCGCGAAAGCTGGGGCGCGCCCATCATCGCGTGCTGCACTTCGTCGCCTCCCGTCCGGCGATCACGGTCGCCGAGTTGCTGGGAATTCTGCGCATCACCAAGCAAAGCTTGTCGCGCGTGCTGGGGACGCTGGTGCGCGACGGTTTCGTCGAGCAGCGGCAGGGCGCGCGCGATCGCCGCCAGCGCCCGCTGCACCTGACGGCGAAGGGGGCGGCGCTTGAACACGAGCTGGCGCGCGTGCAGCAGGCGAAACTCGCCCGCGCCTACCGCGAGGCGGGCGCCGAAGCGGTGGCCGGCTATCGCAAGGTCCTGGCTGGATTGATCGAGAGCGTCGACCGCGAGGCCGTGCTCCGCTCGATCCGGCGGGGTTGAGGCGCGGCGGTGGGAGGCGCGCCGGCGCATCTGCTGGTGGTCGATGACGACACGCGGCTGCGCGCCCTGTTGCAGCGCTATCTCAGCGCCAGCGGCTTCCGCGTCACCACCGCCAGCGACGCCGCCGAGGCGCGCGCCAAGCTGGCCGCCATGTCCTTCGATCTGTTGATCGTCGATGTGATGATGCCGGGCGAACTGGGCACCGATCTTCTGGCCAGCCTGCGGCGATCGAATCAGGTGCCGGTGCTCATGCTCACCGCCATGGGCGAAGCGGGCGACCGCATCAAGGGTCTTCAATCCGGCGCCGACGACTATCTGGCCAAGCCCTTCGAGCCGCAGGAATTGGTGCTCCGCATCGGCGCCATATTGCGGCGCGCGCACGCGCCGGCGGCGGGGACACGGCCGGTGCGCTTCGGCGACTTCGTCTTCGATGCCGACCGGGGCGAATTGCTGCGCGCCGGCGCCTCCGTGCGCTTGACCGCCGGCGAGACGGCGCTGCTGCGCGTTCTGGCGCGTAACCCGGGCATGACCGTCGCCCGCGCCGCCCTCGCCGAAAGCGCCGGCGCCGGCGCCGGCCGGGCCGTCGACGTGCAGATCACCCGCCTGCGGCGCAAGATCGAAGGCGACCCCAAGACGCCGCGGCACCTGCAGACGGTATGGGGCCAGGGCTACGTGCTGTGGGCCGAATGAACCGCCGCCCAAACCGGATGGCTCGATGAGCGGCCTGAAGCGCTTTCTCCCGCGCACGCTTTTCGGCCGCTGGCTCTTGCTGCTGGTGACGCCGATCGTGGTGCTGCAAATCGTGGTCGCGGTGGTGTTCTATCAGCGTCACTGGGACACGGTGACCCGGCGCCTGGCGCTGGGCGTCGCCGGCGAGATCGCGCTCATCATCGACAGCCGGAGCTATTTTCGCGAACCGGAGGAGCAACTGCGCCTGCAACGCCTGATTGGGCGCAACGTGGGCCTGAGCGTCGAATTCGAGCCCGGCGCCACCCTGCCGGGCGACAGGCCGCCGCCGCGCTTCTACTCGATCCTCGACAACATGCTGACCCAGGCGCTGGGCGAGCGCCTGGACCATCCCTTCCAGATCGACACCCAACGCGGCGACGAACAGGTCGAAATCGCGATCGAGCTCGACGACGGGCTGTTGCGGATCCGGGCGTTGGAAAAGCGGCTTTTCTCCACCACCACTTACATCTTCATCATGTGGACTGTGGGCGCGGCGATGCTTTTGTTGGCGGTCGCGGTGCTGTTCCTGCGCAATCAGATTCGCCCCATCCTGCGCCTGGCCCAGGCGGCGGAAGCGTTCGGCAAGGGGCGCGAGGTCGACGACTTTCGCCCCGCGGGCGCGACCGAGGTGCGCCAGGCGGCGGCGGCGTTTCTGGCCATGCGCGAGCGCATCATCCGCCAGATCGGCCAGCGCACCGAGATGCTGGCGGGGGTCAGCCACGACCTGCGCACGCCGCTGACGCGGATGAAATTGCAACTCGCCATGCTCGGCGCCCTGCCCGAGGTGGCGGACCTCAAGCGCGACGTATCCGAGATGGAAAAGATGATCGACGGCTATCTCGCCTTTGCCCGCGGCCAGGATGGCGAGGCGACGGTGGCCACCGATCTGCCGGAGCTTCTCGCCGACGTGATCGCCACCATGCGCCGCCATGGCGGCGACATCCGCCTCCAGTCCGCGAGCGATATCACGGTGCCCATTCGTCCGAACGCGTTTCGCCGCTGCCTCGTCAACCTTATCGAGAACGCCCTGCGTCACGGCCGGCGGGTGGAAGTCAGCGCCGTCCGTCGCGGGGCCATGGTCGAAGTCGCCATCGACGACAACGGCCCCGGGATTCCCGCCGACCGCCGCGAGGACGTCTTCCGCCCGTTTTTCCGTTTGGATGAATCGCGCAATCCGGCTACCGGCGGGGTCGGGCTCGGCCTCACCATCGCCCGCGACGTCATTCGCGGCCACGGCGGCGAGATCGAGCTTGGCGCCGCGCCCATCGGCGGCTTGCGCGCGCTGTTGCGTATCCCCGTCTGAGGCGGAAAGGAGTGCGGGCGGGCCGGGGCGGGCCCGCCCGCGGGCGGCGCGATCATGTGTCAAGACGGATGGGCAGTCCGAATTGACGCGCCGCAATCCTTGTCGCGGCTCAGGCCGCGCGCACCTTGTCGATGAACGCCGATACCTCGGCGCGCAGCAGCTCGGCCTGTTGTGAGAGTTCGCCCGCCGCTTGCAGGACCTGGCTCGACGCTTGGCCGGTCTCGCCGGCCGCCTTGGTGACGCCGCCGATGTTGCTCGACACCTCGTTGGTGCCGGCGGAGGCCTGCTGCACGCTCTTGGCGATCTCCTGGGTGGCTGTGCCTTGCTCTTCCACCGCCGCGGCGATAGCCGTGGCGATGGTGCTGATTTCCGCGATGATCTTGCCGATGCCGCCGATGGCGGCCACCGCGTCGTTGGTGGCCGATTGCACGCCCGTGATCTGCGCCGAAATCTGCTCGGTGGCCTTGGCGGTCTGGTTGGCCAGGCTCTTGACCTCGGAGGCGACGACGGCGAAGCCCTTGCCGGCCTCGCCGGCGCGCGCCGCCTCGATGGTGGCGTTCAGCGCCAGCAAATTGGTCTGGCTGGCGATGTCGTTGATGAGGTTGACCACCTCGCCGATCTTCTGCGCCGCCTCGGCCAAGCCCTGGACGTTGGTATTGGTCTTCCGCACTTCTTCCACCGCCTTGGCGGCGATCGCCGCCGACTGAGACACCTGACGCGATATCTCGCCGATGGAAGCCGACAGCTCCTCGGCCGAGGAGGCGACCGTCTGCACGTTGGTCGAGGCCTGTTCCGAGGCCGCGGCGACGGCCGTCGATTGGCGGTTGGTCTCTTCCGCCGTGGCCGACAGCGACTGGGCGCTTTGCTGCATTTCGGTGGCCGCCGAAGCGACGGCCTGCACCACGCCGCCGACGCTGGTCGAGAAAGCGTCGGTGAACTTGGCGATGTTTTGAGCGCGTTCCTCCTTGACCCGCCGTTCTTCTTCCTGTGCCGCCATCATCCGTTCGGACTCGATTCCGTTTTCCTTGAACACCTGCACGGCCCCGGCCATTTCGCCGATTTCGTCGTGGCGGCCCTGGGCGGGCACCTCGGTGCTCCAGTCCTTGTTGGCGAGACGCACCATGGCCTGGGTCATGGCGATGACCGGGCCGGTGATGCCGCGCGAGATGATCCAGGCCAGCAGG
>CAZIVY010000027.1:0-4265 GCA_964542505.1 uncultured Rhodospirillaceae bacterium | reverse complement strand
TGCAGGAAGGCGATCTCGTGCGCCGCGGCGACCTGTTGCTCGACGGCAATCCGGCGCCCCACGACATTCTGAAGGTCATGGGAGTCGAGGCGTTGGCCAATTACCTGGTGAACGAGATCCAGGAGGTCTACCGCCTGCAAGGCGTGAAGATCAACGACAAGCACATCGAGGTGATCTGCCGGCAAATGCTGCAAAAGGTGGAGATCACGGATCCCGGCGACACCACTTTCCTGGCTGGCGAGCAGATCGACCGCTCGGATTTCGACGACTTCAACGCCAAGGCCGAAACCGAGAAGCGGCGCGTGGCGAAGGCCAACCCGGTCTTGCAGGGCATCACCAAGGCGAGCCTGCAGACCAGGTCCTTCATTTCGGCCGCGTCCTTCCAGGAAACAACCCGGGTTCTGACCGAGGCCGCGGTATCGGGAAAGACCGATAACCTCGTGGGCCTAAAGGAAAATGTCATCGTCGGCCGCCTGATCCCGGCGGGAACCGGGGCGATGATGACGCGCCTGAAGCAGGTCGCGGCGCAGAAGGACCGCGAATTCACCGATGCGCTCGAGGCGGAATTGCAGGCGTCGGCCATCGAGCAGGGGGTGAAGACCGACGCGGCGTAACCGAGCGACGGCGCGCTTCCCCGGCGCTAAACGCAGCCGCGGCGGGCGAGAATCGGGACCAAGACCGGTCCGCAAAGCCTTGACGGGGCTAGGGGCTGCGACTATGTTCCGGTGCTCTTTCGGCGCCGGCGGTAGGGGTTCAGCCTAGACGCGGCGCTTGGGGGTTGGGTGGTGGCTTGGCCGCCGCCCGCGCGTAACATCGAGTGGCGGCCCCTCTCCGGCTGACTGGTTCCGGTTGACGGATGGGCCGAATTTTGAGCGAGCGCGGTATGAACGCCTCGGGCGTTCGTTGACTTGCGCTCGCTTCGTGGCGCTTGGGCGATTGGGTGACGACGAGAATGCCGACTATCAATCAGTTGATCCGCTTCGGCCGGGCCGTGCCGCCGAAGCGCAACAAGGTTCCGGCGCTGGAACAGAGCCCGCAAAAGCGCGGCGTCTGTACGCGCGTCTACACCACGACGCCGAAAAAGCCGAACTCGGCGCTGCGCAAGGTGGCGCGCGTGCGCCTCACCAACGGCTTCGAAGTCACCAGTTACATTCCGGGCGAAGGCCATAACCTGCAGGAACATTCGGTGGTGCTGATCCGCGGCGGCCGCGTCAAGGACCTGCCCGGCGTGCGCTATCACGTGATCCGCGGCGTCCTCGACACCCAAGGGGTCAAGGATCGCAAGCAACGCCGTTCGAAGTACGGCGCCAAGCGGCCGAAGTAAGAAATCGAAGGACGCCCGCCCCATGTCCCGCCGCCACGCCGCCGAGCGCCGCGAAGTTCTCAACGACCCCCGCTTCGGCGATCCGGTCGTCACCCGTTTCATGAACGCCTTGATGTTCAGCGGCAAGAAGTCCGTGGCCGAGGGCATTCTCTACGGAGCGCTGGACAAGATGAAGGCGAAAACCGGAAACGATCCGGTGAAGATGTTTCATGACGCGCTGGGCAATGTGCGCCCGCAAGTCGAGGTGCGCTCGCGGCGCGTCGGCGGCGCCACCTACCAGGTGCCGGTGGAAGTGCGCCCCGACCGCAGCCAGGCGCTGGGCATCCGCTGGCTGATCGCCAGCGCCCGCGAACGCGCGGAACAGTCGATGGTGGATCGGCTTTCGGGCGAACTTCTGGATGCCGCCAACAATCGCGGCACGGCGGTGAAAAAGCGCGAAGACACGCATCGGATGGCGGAGGCCAATAAGGCCTTCTCGCATTACCGCTGGTAACCGGTTTTCCGCGAACAGCTCAGTCCCATGCCCCGCGTCACACCTCTCGAGCATTACCGCAACATCGGCATCATGGCCCATATCGATGCCGGCAAGACCACGGTAAGCGAGCGCATCCTTTTCTACACCGGCCGCTCCCATAAGATCGGCGAGGTGCACGATGGCGCCGCCACCATGGACTGGATGCCGCAAGAACAGGAACGCGGCATCACCATCACCTCGGCGGCCACCACCTGTTTTTGGCGCGATCACCGCGTCAACATCATCGACACGCCGGGCCACGTGGACTTCACCATCGAGGTGGAGCGGTCCTTGCGCGTGCTGGACGGCGCGGTGGCGGTGTTCGACGGGGTCGCCGGCGTCGAGCCGCAATCGGAAGCGGTGTGGCGCCAGGCGGACAGGTACCACGTGCCGCGCATCTGCTTTGTCAACAAGATGGACCGCATGGGCGCCAATTTCGAGCGCTGCGTCGACATGATCGGCGAACGGCTCGGCGCCAAGGCGCTGGTGACGCAATTGCCGATCGGCATCGAGAGCACCTTTGTCGGCGTTGTCGATCTGGTGCACATGCGCTCGGTGGTGTGGAAAGACGAAACCAAGGGCGCGGAATATGTCGTCGGCCCCATCCCCGGCAACATGGCCGAGATCGTGGCCTCCTACCGCGTCAAGTTGCTCGAAACCGCCGTGGAAATGGACGACGTCGCCCTCGAAGCCTATCTCGAGGGCAGGGAACCCGACGCGGCGACGCTGATCCGCTGCATCCGCAAGGGCACGGTCGGATTCAAGTTCGTCCCCGTGTTGTGCGGCGCCGCCTTCAAGAACAAGGGCGTGCAGCTTCTGCTCGACGCGGTGATCGATTACCTGCCCTCGCCGGTGGACGTGGCGTCCGTAACCGGATTCAAGCCGGGAACCACCACCGAGGTGGTGCGCAAGGCCTTGGACTCCGAGCCCTTCTCCGGCCTCGCGTTCAAGATCATGAACGATCCCTTCGTCGGCACGATCACCTTCGTCCGCGTCTATTCGGGCGTGCTGGACAGCGGCGTCGGCGTCTTGAACGCGGTGAAGGACAGCAAGGAACGCGTCGGCCGCATGCTGCTCATGCACGCCAACACGCGCGAGGACATCAAGGAGGCCCGCACCGGCGACATCGTGGCGCTGGCGGGCTTGAAGAACACCACCACCGGCGACACGCTCTGCGACGTCAACCAGCCGGTGCAGCTCGAGAGCATGGATTTCCCCGATCCGGTCATCGAGGTGGCGGTGGAGCCGAAGACCAAGCAGGACCAGGAGAAAATGGGCGTGGCGCTCCATCGGCTGGCAGCGGAAGATCCGTCCTTCCGCGTTTCGGTGGATCAAGAAAGCGGCCAGACCGTGATCAAGGGCATGGGCGAATTGCACCTCGAGATCATCGTCGACCGCATGAAGCGCGAGTTCAAGGTCGAAGCGAATGTGGGCGCGCCCCAGGTCGCCTACCGCGAAACCTTCACCAAGATGGCGGAGATCGACTACACCCACAAGAAGCAGACCGGGGGTTCGGGCCAGTTCGCGCGCATCAAGGTAAGGATCGAGCCCACGGGCCCGGGATCGGGCATCGAGTTCGAGAACGGCGTGGTGGGCGGCTCGGTGCCGCGCGAATTCGTGCCGTCGGTGGAAAAAGGCATCCGGTCGGCGGCGGAGAACGGCGTGCTGGTGGGCTTCCCGGTGATCGACTTCAAGGCGACGCTCTATGACGGCGCCTATCACGACGTCGACTCGTCGGCCATGGCCTTCGAAATCGCCGCCCGCGCCGCGTTCCGCGAAGTGGCGCCGAAGGCGGGGGTGAAACTCCTGGAACCGATCATGCGCGTCGAGGTGGTGACGCCCGAGGCCTTTGTCGGCGACGTGATGGGCGACCTTTCCTCGCGGCGCGGCCATCTGACCGGCACCGAGCAGCGCGGCAACGCGCAGGTGATCAAGGCAATGGTGCCGCTCGCCAACATGTTCGGCTACGTCAACAACCTGCGCTCCATGAGCCAGGGACGGGCCACCTACACCATGCATTTCGACCGCTACGCCCAGGTACCCCAGGCGGTGTCGGACGAAGTGCGCGCGAAAATGGCCTAGACCAACCGGCCTGAACCAACCGACAGTGTCGTAACACTGGCGCGCCGCGAGCGCGCAAACGAAAGAAAGAACGGAGGCGACCCCATGGCGAAGGCGAAATTCGAGCGGACGAAGCCGCACTGCAACGTGGGGACGATCGGGCACGTCGATCACGGGAAGACGACGCTGACGGCGGCGATCACGAAGGTGCTGGCGGAGCAGGGCGGGGCGACGTTCGTGCCCTTCGACCAGATCGACAAGGCGCCGGAGGAGAAAGCGCGCGGGATCACGATCTCGACGGCGCACGTGGAATATTCGACGAAGGCGCGGCACTACGCGCACGTGGATTGCCCGGGGCACGCGGAC
>CAZIVY010000026.1:0-2200 GCA_964542505.1 uncultured Rhodospirillaceae bacterium | reverse complement strand
CGCCTCCACCAGCAGGTAGAAGGGCACATGCATCAGCGGGTTGTAGAAGGTCGCGGGCTGCGCCGGGGCGATGTCGAAACCCAGCCGCCCATTGAGGAATGCGTAGGGGTTGTAGAAGTGGTAGTTGCGCAAGTCCCAATTGGCGTCCTGGCCCAAAATGAGCGCAAGAAGGCCAAAAAACGGCGCCAGCGCCGACGCCATCAACGCCAGCATGGCTTCCGGCGACAGGCCCCGAAGCCGCGAAATCATTGCCTCATCCCCTTGCCCCCCCAGGGCAATCGCATTTGCTTGCAATTGGCTTTCCTCGTCTTTCGAGACGCGCCCGCCTGCCCTGAGCGACGCGCGAAGCGCGCGTCGAAGGGGGCGCTCCTCAAGATGAGGAAAGCCATTAAGACGCCTCATGGTGAGGAGGCCGTGTTAGCGGCCGTCTCGAACCATGAGGCTGCAACCTGCCAAATGCGGTTGCCATTCCCTGCCCTGCCCCCCAGACCGGCTGGGGCCAAGTATTACCATGCCCCCCGCGCACGGCCATGGCTGGCAAGGCGCTTCCCGGCGGGCTATAAATGAGCCATGGGCTTCGGCGCGCGGGCTAAGGGCGTCCGGACCAGGATCGACGAACCAGGGAGGAATACATGAACAAGACGGGCTTGGTTGCCGCCATCGTGGCGGTGGCGTGCTTGGCCGCGCCGGCGCCGGCGCCGGCGCAGCAAGCGACAAACCTGTCCATCGTTACCGGCGGCACGGGCGGCGTCTATTACCCGCTGGGCGGCGGACTCGCCAACGTCCTGTCGAAGCACGTTCCGGGCTGGCAGGCCACCGCCGAGGTCACCGGCGGGTCGGTGGACAACCTGAAGCTGATCGGCACCCGCAAGGCCGACATCGCCTTTACCATGGTCGACGCCAGCCTCGACGCGCTCCGCGGCGAGGACAAGTTCAAGGACAACAAGATCCCGCATAAGGCCTTGATGGTGCTGTATCCGAATAACATGCACGTGGTGACGATCGACGGCAGCGGAATCGCCAAGATGGCGGACCTTAAGGGCAAGCGGGTTTCCACCGGCTCGCCCGGCAGCGCCACCGAAGTGATGGCATTCCGGGTCATCGAGGCGGCGGGCCTCGACAAGGACAAGGACCTCAAGCGCGAGCGCCTGGGCGTGGCCGAGTCGGTTAACGCCATCAAGGACAGGAAGATCGACGCCTTCTTCTGGGTGGGCGGCCTTCCCACCGCGGCGGTCACCGATCTGGCGGCGACGCCCAACACCAAGATCCGCCTGTTGGATACCGCCGATGTCGTCAGCAAGATGAACGAGAAATACGGGCCGATCTATAGTGCCGGCGTGATTCCGGCGGCGACCTATCCGGGCATGGGCGGCGACAACAAGATCGCCGTGGTCTGGAACACGCTGGTGGCCCATGAGGGCATGAAGGACGACGTGGCCTATACCGTCGTCAAGACCATTTTCGACCGCAAGCCCGAGCTGGTGGCGGTGCACGCGGAGGCGGCGAATTTCCGCCTGGAGAATCAATCCAAGACCAACGCGCTGATCCCCTACCACCCGGGCGCCATAAAGTACTTCGCCGAAAAAGGCATCAACCTGCAGTAGGCCGGACATAGCGGCGTCGTACGGGGCGGCGCGTGCGCGACATACGCCCCGACGACGCCGTTGCCGGCGCGGCCTTCGACGCCGAGGTCGCCCACAAGGTCGAAAAATTTATCGCCGCCGAGGAAGGCCCGGCCAATCGCTGGCGGGGCGCGATGGCGATGTTCGTCGCCACGCTGGCGGTGGCGATGTCGCTTTTCCACCTCTATTCCGCCTACGGCATCGTCGCCACCCAGACGCTGCGCCCGATCCACGTGGGCTTCGTCCTGGTGCTTTGTTTCTTGTTGTTCCCGCTGGGGACGCGTTGGCGCGACCGCATGATGTGGTGGGACGCGCTGGCCGCTCTCGCCGCCATCGCCACCATCACCTATATGTTGATCGGCGGCGATGACTTCGGCGACCGCAACACCTCGCCCAACCGGATCGACATCGCCTTCGGCATCATCTTCATCGCGCTCGTGCTCGAGGCAACGCGGCGCGCCATCGGCTGGATCGTGCCGGCGGTGACCATGGGCTTCATCGCCTACGCCATGTTCGGGCCATATTTGCCGCCGCCGTGGACCCATCGCGGCTACGATATCGACCGCCTGGTGGGCCAC
>CAZIVY010000025.1:0-6804 GCA_964542505.1 uncultured Rhodospirillaceae bacterium | reverse complement strand
TCGCTCATCGTCGACGTCTCGGGCGAGGCGGCCTACCACGACGGCACCGCCGTGGTCTCCGCCTTCTCGCTCGACCAGACGGTGATCCGGGCCATCGCCCGGCACGACTTCGGCATGCGCCACGACGCCTCGGTCGCGGTGCTGACCGCGGTCAAGTGGCTGTAATCGACTTAACAGCGGCCTCGGCTCGAACGCCGAGGCCGCCTCACATACGGAGAACCATCCCATGAGCATGGCGTTGCACCGGAACATCGGCGAGTTCGTCAAGCTCGCCAAGGGCATCAACCCGGCGGCCACCGCCGCCGCCACCATCAACGGGGCGGCGATCGACCGCCAGGGTTATCTGAGCTGCGTGCTGCACCACGCCGCCGGCGCGGCGGCCGGGGCCCCCACCGCCCGCACCGTCGACACCAAGCTGCAGGACAGCGCCGACGGTGCCACTGGCTGGGTCGATCTCGCCAACGCGGTGGCGGCGCAGTTGATCGCCGACAATACCGAGGCGGAGAAGAACGTCGAACTGACCGGCGCCCGGCGTTACATCCGCGCCGTCACGACCGTCGCCTTCACTGGCGGCACCGCGCCGACCATCCCGGTCGCCGCCACCCTGACGCTGGCCGGGCGCGACCTGCTGCCGGCATGAAGACCGTTCGTTTTACCCGCCGGCAGTGGCCGTACCAGGCCGGCGAGATCGCCGGCTTCGAGGACCGTCTGGCAGATCGTTATGTGGAGGACGGTGCCGCCGAGTTTCACCCGGCGCCGGTCAAGCCCATGGGTGCCACGGACATATCGACGCCGACGGCGTCGATGAGCGTCCAAACCCCCATACCTTCGGCGGCCCGAGCGCAGGGTAGGCGGTCCGGGCGGCGACAACCCGATTCAGCGCGGTAGGCAATGCTGTTCGGCGACCGCGTCAAGGCGCCGGCCGATGTCGTCGATATCGAGATCGACTGGTCGCCGCTGATCGGCGCCGACGCCATCGCGGGCAGCGCGTGGACGGCCGATGCCGGGCTGACGGTTGCGGCGCAGTCGGTGGCGAGCCCGAAGACGAAGGTGCGCATTTCCGGTGGGGCGGCCGATACGGCCTGCACCGTCGCCAACACCGTCACGCTCGCCTCGGGGCAGACGTTCGCTCGCTCCTTCCGCCTGCTGGTGCGCGAACTCTAGGGCCCATGCTTGGACGCGCATGCGTCCAAACTCGCGCGCCCATACCGCCGACACTTTTAGCGTCAACATCAGCGGCACAACATGGCCTTCCTCGCCGACGGCTCACGCATCTGCGACTCCAGCCGCGCCGCTCTGGCGGCGGTCGACGCCAACTTCACCCTGGCGAGCAAGAACGACAAGATCGTTTACGCCGCCGGGGTGCGCCTTACCGCCATCGGCGACCGGATGCGCACCGGCCGTAACCCGGTTCAGGGGCAGACGAACTTCAAGTGGCGGCGGGTCGGCGGGGCGTTCGCGGCCCTTACCGCCACCAGCGAGGTCCGCCGCAGCCAGGCCGCCGGGGACACGGTGCTGGTCGATGGCACGGCGGTCGCGAACGCCAACAAGCGGACGACGCAGACCGCGACGGCAATCGCGGCTGGCAGGGAATGCGAGGCAATCCACGATCAGCCGGTCACGCACGAGGTCGCGGCGCAAGTGGTCAATGCGCAGTCCACCGAGATGCAGATCGGGCTTGACTTCGCCATTGCCCTCGACAGCCAACAGTATGAGTTCGCCGTCAATTGGGAACACGACGGCGGCAACATCGAAATCATCATGGCGGCGAAGATCACGACGCCAGCCGCGGGCACGCCGGTCGAGTCGATCCGCCGCGCGGCCATCGAGTTTCTAGGCACGGGCGCCGGTGGCGGCCGTGCCGGCATCGAGGCGGTGGCGGGGATGGCCGCCGAGCGCCGCGCCGCGGCCGAGTTCCAGGTCGGCGTCACCGGCATTCGCGGCTTAAGCGCCGAAGTGTTCGCCGGGGCTCAAGTCGATCGGCCCGTGACGGTCGAGGCGCTGGCAAGCGTTCCGGTCGTTGCGCGCGCGAACATCGAGGCGCTGGTCGCCGCCGCCGCCGGCAGGCTCGCCATAATCGAGGCGCTTGTGGCCGCCGCCGGGTCCGGCACGGGCCACGTCGAGTTTCTGGCCGTCGTGCAGGCCGCGCGGCCCGCCGCTATCGAGGCATTGGGAAGCGTTCCGGCCGGTGCGCGCGCGAACATCGAGGCGCTGATGACCGCCACCGCCGGCAGGCTCGCCATAATCGAGGCGCTTGTGGCCGCCGCTGGATCGCGCATTGGCACCGTGGAGTTTCTCGCTGTCGTGCGGGGGCCACGGACCGTGCCCGTCGAGGGCTTGGGCACGGCGCAAGTCGTTGCCGTCGGCGTCGTTCACTTCGAGACGCTCGCCGGCGCCGGAGGATCGCGCGCCGGCGGAGTCGAGTTTCTTGTCGCCGTTCCGGCCAGCCGCGCCGTGTCCTTGGAGACGCAGGTCGCGTCGCAGGTCGTGGCCTTCGGCGTCGTGCCCTTCGAGGCGCTCGCCACGCTGGGGGCCATGCGGAGCTTGCCGTTCGCCGTCGATGCGCTGGTGAGGGCATCGAGCCCGCTGCCGCTGGAGTGGAGCGTCGGCGCCACCGTCGAGCGCCGTGCCGTCGTCGAGTGGCTGCGCGCCGCGGCGGCCGAGGCCAAATTGCCGGCGGCCTGGCAAGCGTCGGTCGCGGCCATCGCCGGGCTGCCGGTTAACTGGCGAACCGGCGTGGTGGTGGACCGCGCGGCGGCGGTCGAGTGGCTGCGGGCCGCGGTCCGCGACCAGCAAATCCCGGCCGATTGGCGGGCGCTCGTCGTGCGCGCCGGCGCACTGCCGTTCGAGGCGTTGCATACCGCGCCGCCATTCGTCGCCGGCAACGCCTACGTGTTTCTCGCGCCCATGCGCACGAACGTTCTGATTGCCCCGTTGCGTCAAGCCAAGTTCGCCGCGCCGAAGCGCGGCGCCGAGTTCAAATCCAAGCTGCATTAGGAGAATCCCATGCCGGTCGCCGACCGCGATCTGATTTTTTACGGCTCCGCCAATCACCAGGAGAGCGACACCGGCGTCCAGGGCGGCGCCATCGCCACCGCCAAGAGCGTGGTGTTCAACGACATCTCGCCGTCGGGCAATTTGCAGGTCGTCTCCTCGGCCGCCGGCGACACGACGCAGACGGTGACCGTGACGGGGCGCAACGCCGCGGGAGAGATCATTGCCGAGACCAAGACGCTGACCGGCACAACCGCCGTGCCCATGACCGCGAACACCACCTGGGAGCGCCTGCTCAAGGCGGTCAAATCGGCGACCACGACCGGCGACGTGGCGGTTGAGGAAGCTACGCCTGAGCGCACCGGCACGGCCCAGGGCGGCAGCGCGTCCACCATCACGCTGGATGCGGGCGCCTCGGCCACGGACGATGCCTACAACGACATGATCGTGCGCATCACCGCGGGTACCGGAGTGGGGCAGATCCGGCGCATCCACGACTACGTCGGCGCGACCAAGGTCGCGACCGTCGAGCGCGACTTCGCGCCCGCGCCCGATGCGACCAGCGTCTTCCGCGTCAGCCAGGGCATGCACTTCGCCAAGGCGCCGGTGGAGATCACGGAGGTGCGGCGGCTGTTCTACAACGCCGCCGCCGACGCGCCGGGCGGCGCGGCGCGCGACTACCACGAGAAGGTGTTCGTCAAGAACACGCACGCGACGCTGTCGTTGACGGCTGCGCAGATCGCCGAGCAGGCGGATCCGTCGGGCAAGATCACCTTCGCGCTCGCCACCGCGCTCGACGATACCGGCACGGCGGCCGACCGGCGCACCGCGCCGGCGGCGGGCGTGACCGCGTTCGACAACGCGATCAAGAACGTGGCGAACGCGCAGAACCATTCGCCGGGCGCGGCGCAAGGGGTGTGGCTGAAGCTCACTCTCGCCGCCGGCGACGCGCCGCTCAAGAGCACCTACACTGTGCGCGAGAACGGGCAGAGCACCTGATGGCCGTGCATCCATCGGTGCCGCGGGCGCTGAAGCAGCCGGCGGAGGACCGCCTCTACGACTTCGATTTCAGCAATCTCCTGGGCACGGCGACTCTCGCCGCCAGCCCGGCGCCGACCGCGACCCAGGAGAAGCAGGGCCTGGTCCCCGGGTCGGCCGCCTTGATTCTCGGCAGCCCGGCCGTCGCCTCGCCCAAGGTGCAGGTGAGGATTGCCGGCGGCACCGCCGGCGAGGATTACAAGGTCACCGTGGTCGCGCGCGATTCGGCCGGCAACATACTGGAGGCAGACGGCCTCCTGCAGGTGCGGGATCTGTGACATGGCCGACGCTTTCGCCGCCGCCATCGACACGCTGTTCGCCGGGCCGCTCGCGGTCGACGCTTCCTACGCCGCCGGCGGCGACGCGGCCAGGACGGTGCGCCTGATCTTGCGCCAGCCGGACCTTGTTACCGACTTCGGCCAGGCGCGGCTCGCGCGCGAAAGCGTGACGGCGGACGCGCGCGCGAGCGAGGTGGCGCGCCCGCGTCCTGGCGACGTGGTGCAAATCGCCGGTGCGAATTACGTCGTCCAGGGCGAGCCGCTGCGCGATGCGCTCAGGCTGATCTGGACCTTGGATCTGCGCCCGCAATGAGCTTCGAACTGCGTCTCGCGCTCCGCGGCGATCTCATGCGCACGCTGACCGCCGAACGCCTGGCCGGCACGCGCGCCGTGCACAACGCCGTGCGCCAGGCGGGCCGGGGGCTGGAGAAGGAGCTCGAGGCGGCAACTGTCGCCTCCGGCCTCGGGCGGCTGGCCAGGGCCTGGGCGAGCCGCATCTATCCGGCGAAGCCATCCTTGAGCGCCGCCGCGCTCGTCTACGCCAAGGGCGGTCCGGCCACCCAAGCGGCGATGCGGGCGCATGCCGAGGGCGCGTTGATCCGCGGCGGTAACGGCTTCTTTCTTGCGATCCCGACACCGGCGGCGCCCAAAAGAGGCGTGGGGGGCGGTCGTATCAGTCCAAGCAATTTCCCGGAACACGCCTTGGGGCGGCTGCGCTTCGTCTATCGCCGTGGCGCGCCTTCGCTTCTGGTGGTCGACAGTCTGCGCGCGCGCAAGGGCAGGAGGGGCGGCTTCGCCAGGGCAAGCAAGCGCGCCATCGCGCGCGGCGAAACCGCAACCGTCGTCATGTTCGTGCTCGTCCCCCAGGTGACCCTGCCCAAGCGCTTCGGCGTCGCCGGCCCGGCGGCGGCGTGGGCCGGCCGGCTGCCCGGCCTGATCGTCGCCAACTGGCGGTCGCCGCCATGAGCGCGCGGGAGGTCGCCATCGCGGCGCTTGCGGCCAAGCTCGGCACATTGGCGGCGACCGTCATGCGCGGCGAGGTGTTGCCGGCGGCGGTGCCGGATGAGGGCCTGGTCATCGTGCGCGACGGCGACGCGGGCGAGCCGGAAGCGACGCTGTCGCCGCTGAGTTATCTCTTCCATCACCGCGCCGAGATCGAGGTTGTCGTCGCCGCGGCCACGGGCGAGGCGCGCGCCGCGGCGCTCGACGCTTTGCTCGCCGCCATCGCCGCCATGATCGAGGGCGACCGTACGCTCAATGGCGCGGTGGAATGGGCCGAACCCGGCCCGCCCGAGATCGTGGAGATCGCGAGCGAAGGCGCGGCGCCGCTCAAGGCGGCGCGCGTGCCGGTCACGCTCGTTTATTCCAGTCCGTCCGCTCTTGCTTGAAAGGAGATCCACCCGATGGCCCGCGCCTATGGTGCGCGAGCGCAACTGCTCGCCAAGTTCGAAACGACCTACGGCGCCGCGCCGACCGGCAATTACGACAAGCTGCCCTTCGTCTCGTCGGGCCTCGGCGCGGCGCAGAACCTGATCGAAAGCGATTTGATCGGCCAGGGGCGCGAGCCGCTCATAGCCTCGCGCGACGTGATCGACGTCGACGGCGATATCGTCGTGCCGGTGGACCTGCGCAACATCGGCCAGTGGCTGAAGGCGCTCCTCGGCGCGCCGGTCACCACCGGCACCGGCCCCTTCACCCACACCTACGTCTCGGGGGCGCCTGCTCTGCCCTCGCTCGCCATCGAGGTGGGCTTCCCCGAGGTGCCGGCGTTCCTGACGATGACCGGCTGCCTGCTCGACCGCATGGCGCTTTCTTTCCAGCGCGCCGGGCACGCCAACGCCACCCTGGGGCTGATCGGCCAGAAGGAAACCCGCGCCGGCACGACCGGCGGCGGCACGCCCACCGAGCGGGTGCTGACCCGCTTCAACCAGTTCCAGGGCTCGATCAGAAAGGACGCGGCGGCGCTGGCCAACGTCACCGAGGCGACGCTCGACTTCGCCAACGGCCTGGAGCGGGTGCCGGCCATCCGCGCCGACGGTTTGATCGAGGCGGTGGAACCCAGCATCTGCAAGCTGGCCGGGCGCATCGTCACCCGTTTTGCCGATACGACCTTGCTGGCGGCGGCGGAAGCCGGGACGGCGATGGAACTGGAACTGGCCTACGCCATCGACGCCAGCAACAAGCTGACGCTCACCGCCCACGAGGTGCTGCTGCCCAAGCCGAAGACCACGGTCGAGGGCCCGGGCGGCGTCGAGGCGACGTTCGACTGGCAGGGCGCCAAGGACCCGGGCCTCGCCAAGATGCTGACCGTCGCGCTGGTCAACGATGTCGCCGCCTATTGAACCCACCCATTGAACGAGGTAGCCATGATCCGCTTGAACCTGAGCCGCGAGCCGTTCTGGCTCGCTCTTCCCGGCCTGCGACTGCGCCTATTCGTGCGCCCGGCCTCGACCGCCCTGATCGCCTGGGCGCGGCAGGCGGCGGCGCGCGAGGT
>CAZIVY010000024.1:0-2659 GCA_964542505.1 uncultured Rhodospirillaceae bacterium | reverse complement strand
AGCTCGCGCCGGTCGACGACGCGCGGCGCCGCCAGCAGCAATCCCTCCTGGCGCGTGGCCACCACGCGCTCGGCGACGTGCAGCAATTCCTCGCGCAGCTTCTCGCCCGGACGGAGCCCGGTGAAAACGATTTGCACGTCTTCATCGGGGCGCCGCCCGGCGAGGCGGATCATCTGCCGCGCCAGGTCGAGGATGCGCACCGGCTCACCCATGTCGAGCACGAAGATGCGGCCGGGCTCCGCGTCGGCGCCGGCATCGGTCATCGCCGTCGCCTGCAGGACTAGCGCCACCGCCTCGCGCGTGGTCATGAAATAGCGCGTCATCTCCGCGTGGGTGACGGTGAGCGGCCCGCCGCGGGCCAACTGGCGCTGGAAAAGCGGCACCACCGACCCGGTGGATCCGAGCACGTTGCCGAAACGCACGGTCACGAAACGCGTGGCGCCGCGGCGCTTCGCCTCGGCGACGCTCAACGCCTGGCACACCATTTCGGCGACGCGCTTGCTTGCCCCCATGACGCTGGAGGGATTGACCGCCTTGTCGGTGGAAATTAGCACCATGGCGCCGACGCCCTGCGCCAGGCAGGCGTCGGCCACCGCGCGCGTGCCCAGCGCGTTGGTGCGAATGGCCTCGATGGGGTTCGATTCGCTCAGCGGCACATGCTTGAACGCGGCGGCGTGGAAGACGAGTTCGGGGCGCTGCTCGCGGAAGATGGCGTCAAGGCGCGCCTGATCGCGCACATCGGCGAGCAATGCCTGGCGCGGGAGATCGGGGTGGGTCTCGCCGATCTCCATGTCGATCTGGTAGAGATTGTGTTCGCCATTATCCAGCAGCACCAGGCGCGAGGGGTCGAGGTTCGCGATCTGGCGCGCCAGTTCGGACCCGATGGTGCCGCCGGCGCCGGTCACCAGCGCGCGCCGGCCGGCGACAAGGCGGCGAATGGCGGCGCGGTCGAGCACTTTTTGCGGCCGTCCCAGAAGATCCTCGACGTCGATGGGGCGGACGTCGGCGGTGGGGGCCTCGCCGCCGCGGAAGTCGGTAAGGCGGGGCAGGCGCGCCAGCGTCAAGCCAAGCTCGTCGGCGACGTCGAACAGGCGGCGCATGGCGGCGCTGTCGAAACTGTCGGCGGCGGCGATCAGGCGATGCGGCCTGAGGCCCGAACGCTCAAGCCGCGCCACCACCTCGGGGATCGACGCCAAATCGCCCATGACGCGCACGCCGTGAATGTCGCGCCCGCGGCGGGACGACTTGTCGTCCACCAGGCCCACCACCCGGTAGCCGGCGGTCTTGCGCCGGTCCATGTCGCGGATGAAGGTCTCGGCCGCCTGGCCCGCGCCCACCAGCAGCACCGGCACGCGGCCGTCGTGACGGGCGAAGACGTGGCGAAGGTCGCCGTCCTTCCACGCGCGGTAGGCGAGGCGGGGCCCGGTCAGCAGGACAACCAGCAGCGGCCACTCCAGCACCAGCACGCTGCGCGGAAAATCCTCCAGCCGGGTCACCAGGAAAAGCAGCGGCAGGAAAACCAGGATGGTCAGGGTGACGGCCTTGGCAATGGCCACCAGATCGCGAAAGGAGGCGTAGTGCCAGATGCCGCGATAGAGTCCCGCGCGGGCGAAAACCGCGGCGGCGACGAAGGTGAATATGGTCGTCGCTTCCCAATAATCGATGGGGTCGAATACCCGTGCATCGAGCGCCAGGCGGAAACCCAAGGCCAATTGCAATGAAAACGCCGCCATCGCCACGTCGTGCAAGGCGACGACGGCAAGACGGGGATTGACGGCCAGCCGCCGGCGCGGCGATTCAGCGGACATCACTTCGAATCCTTGGCGGGTTCGGCGAAATACCATAGCAGAACCCCGACCGGCACGGCGGCCAAAAAGACGCTGAAAATGGCCATGAACGGCGCCAGGGCCGCAAGCAACGCGAGCGCGACCAGCGCCGCGTTGCCGGCCAGAATCGCCCGTACCACCGGCCCGTGGCCGCCCAGCCGCCGCGCCCCTTGCTGATAGAAATGGCCGCGATGGGCCTGCCAGATTTTCTCGGCCCTCAGCAGGCGGCGGAGCAAGGTGATGGTGGCGTCGGCAAGAAAATAGAGCGGCAGGATGGCCGCCGCCGCCCACTGACCGCGCGCCGCCGCGTCGAGCAGCAACCAGCCAAGGAGGTAACCCAGCGCGATGCTGCCGGTGTCGCCGAGGAAAATTCGCGCCGGCGGCCAATTCCATTTGAGAAAGCCCAAGGCGGCGGCGGCTACCGCCAGGGGGTAATAGGCCGTGGACGGCGGCGCGGCGGCGGCTACCGCCACCGCCACCAGGCCCAAACCAATGGTGGCCGCCTCGCTGCCGGCGATGCCGTCGATGCCATCCATGAAATTGAACAGGTTGACGAACCACAACCACAGAAAAGCGGCCAGGGCGGCGTCGATTCCCGGCGGCAGCCAGCCCTGAAATACCTGGCCCTCGCCCGGCAACAGTAGCGCGCCAATGGCCACCGCCGCCGCCTGGGTCAGAAGACGGAAGGCGATGGGAAGTCCCCACAAATCGTCGAACCACGAAACCAGGGCGACGACCGCCGCCAGCGCCACCACCAGCAGAACGGCGACGTCGCCGGTGGTGGCCGCCGCCACAACCCAGGCCAGGGCAACGACGGCCACCACGGCGATGCC
>CAZIVY010000023.1:0-2242 GCA_964542505.1 uncultured Rhodospirillaceae bacterium | reverse complement strand
CGACTGGCGCAGCCCGTAACTCGCGCCGCGCAGATGGGGAGGGCTGATGTCGGCGATGAGCGCGTCGCGGGGCGCGCCGCGGATGCCCTTGCCCAGGCGGTCCACGAACCGCGCCGCCACCATCCAGCCGATGGTGGGGGCAAGGGGGAATACGGGCTTGGTCAACGCCGCCAGGCCGTAACCCACCACCACCAGCGCCTTGCGTTTTCCCAAGCGGTCGCTGAGCACCCCGGAGAATATCTTGGTGATCGACGCCGTCGCCTCGGCGATGCCCTCGATGGCGCCCACCGCCAGCGCCGAGGCCCCGAGCACGGTCATCAGATAGACCGGCAACAGGCTGTGGATCATTTCCGACGACATGTCCATGAGCAGCGACACGAAGCCCAGCGCCCAGACGCCCGCCGGGACGCCCTTCGCCGCGATCTTTGGCGCCGCGGTTGACGGAGCGCGCTGGTCGCCGCCCAAAGCCATGAAGCCGCTCCCCTGAACTAAATTCGTGGGCAACCTAGCGGAACCTCGCTGGGGGGGTCAAAATCCGAACATGACCGACGCGGCCGAGGACGATGCCTATTGCGCCGACAGCGTGCGCCGCCATGACGCCGACCGCTGGCTGGCGGCGCTGTTCGTGCCGGTGGCGCGCCGGCGTCATGTGATGGCGCTTTACGCGCTCGACGCGGAACTGGCGCGGGCGCGCGACAGCGTGAGCGAGGCGCTGCTGGGGGAAATGCGCTTCGCCTGGTGGGGCGAGGCGATAGCGTCGGCCATGGCGCAAACGCCGCTGGCGCATCCGGTGGCGCGGGCGCTGGCGCGGGCGGCGGGCGCCGTGGCCTTCGACCGCGGCGCGCTCGAGGCGCTGCTGGCGGCGCGCTCGCGCGAGCTCGATCCGGCGCCGCCCGCCGACATGGCGGCCTGGACCGAGCATGCCGAGGCGGCCAGTGTGGGCCTCATGCGCCTCGCGGCACGGGCGGCCTGCGACCGGCCTTTGCCACGCGACGCCGACACGGCGCTGCGCTATGCGGGCCTGGCCATCGCCATGGCCGATTCCGCCGCAGAATATCCCGCTGGGGCCCGTCGCCTGCCGCTTCCGCCCGGACAACAAAAGGCCGGCATGGCGGCCTTGGCGGCGGATCACCTGAAGCTGGCGCGCGCGCACGGCGCGGCGGTGCCGCGCGAAGCCCTGCCGATTTTTTGGCCGGCGACGATCAAGGGCCGCTACCCCGCCCGCATTGGCCTGCCACGCAAATTCCTGGCGCTGCAATGGGCAGCATGGCGCCGGCGCTTCTGATTATTCCGCCGCTTGCGCGAGGCCCAGCCAGATGTCGATGTCGGCCAGGGCGCGGCGGCTCATCGCCCCTTTGCGGTCGGCGCGCCGGACATGTTCGGGCAGCGGCGGGAAAAGGCCGAAGTTCACGTTCATGGGCTGGAAGGTGGCGGCGTCGGCGCCGCCGGTGATGTGGCGCAGTAAGGCGCCGAGCGCGGTGGTCGGCGGCGGCGCGGGCGCGGCCTGGCGCAGGCGCTCGGCGGCGGCGAAGCGCCCGGCCAGCAAGCCGATGCCGGCGCTTTCCACATAGCCCTCGACGCCGGTGATCTGGCCGGCGAAACGCAGCCTCGGCATGGCCTTCAGGCGCAAGCCGGCATCGAGAAGGCGCGGCGAGTTGATGAAGGTGTTGCGGTGCAGCCCGCCGAGGCGGGCGAACTCCGCGCCTTCCAGCCCCGGGATGGCGCGAAAGACGCGCGCCTGTTCGCCGTGCTTCAGCTTGGTCTGGAAACCGACCATGTTGTAGAGGGTGCCGAGCGCGTTATCCTGGCGCAACTGGACCACGGCATGGGGCCGGCGCTTGGTCGCGGGGTCGGTCAGGCCCACCGGCTTCATGGGGCCGTAGGCAAGGGTCTCGACGCCACGCGCCGCCATCACCTCGATCGGCAGGCAACCCTCGAAATAGGGGGTGTCCTTCTCCCACTCCTTGAACTCGGTCTTTTCGGCGGCGATCAGCGCGGCGACGAAGGCCAGATATTGCTCGCGGTCGAGGGGACAGTTGATGTAGTCCGCGCCGCCGCCGCCGGGACCGGCCTTGTCGTAGCGCGACTGGAACCAGGCGCGGCCGAAATCGATCGATTCCTTGTGGACGATGGGCGCGATGGCGTCGAAGAAGGCCAGTGAATCGGCGCCGCTCACTTGGCGGATGGCGCCGGCCAGGGCCGGAGAGGTGAGGGGGCCGGTGGCGATAATGACGCTGTCCCA
>CAZIVY010000022.1:0-2161 GCA_964542505.1 uncultured Rhodospirillaceae bacterium | reverse complement strand
CATGTCGATGAAGGATTTGGCGGAGGACACATCGCTGCGCGAGCGCGGCATTCTGGTGGACGTTCCCCACCCCACGCGGGGCAGCTTCCTCACCGTCGGTTGCCCGGTGAAGCTTTCCGACTCGCCGGTGAAGGTGACCGCCTCGCCCTTGCTGGGCGAACACACCGACAAGATCCTGGCCAAGGAACTCGGCTACTCGAAAAGCGAAATCAAGAATCTCCGCGCCGCCGGCGCGATCTGAAAACCCCCGCGCCGCCGGCGCGATTTAGTCTAGGTAGGTCACGATGAAACAGGAATCGACGGCGGCGGCGGGCGCGATGCGGGCGCCCGACAAGGCGGCGGTGCGGCGCCTATTGGATCAGGTCAAGGCCTCCGGCCGCGGCGCGCTGACCGCCCCCGAAGGCAAGCTCGTCTGCGAGGCCTATGGCATCGCTGTCCCGCGCGAGGCCGTGGTCCGTTCGTCCAAGGAAGCTGGGACCGCCGCCGCCGGCATGGGATTCCCGGTGGTGCTGAAAATCGTTTCGCCCGACATCCTGCACAAGACCGAGGCGGGCGGCGTCATCGTCGGCGTGAAAAGCGGGCCCGAGGCCGAAAAGGCCTTCGACGCCATCCTCGCCAGCGCCAAGGCCTACAAGGCGGACGCGCGCATCGACGGCGTGCAGGTGCAGCAAATGCTGACCGGCGGGCACGAGGTCATCGTCGGCGCGGTCACCGACCCGAGCTTCGGCAAGCTGGTCGCCTTCGGTCTTGGCGGCATCCTGGTCGAGGTGCTGAAGGACATCACCTTCCGCCTGACGCCGGTGAGCAACGGCGACGCCCTCGACATGCTCGACGGCGTCGCCGCCGCCGAGGTGCTGAAGGGCGCGCGCGGGGCCGAGCCGGCGAACCGCGGGGCGCTGTCGGCGCTGATCCAGTCGGTGTCGCGGCTGGTGGAGGATTTCCCCGAAATCAACGAGCTCGACCTGAACCCGGTGTTCGCCACCGGGCGCGGCGCGACGGCGGCGGACGTGCGCATCCTGCTGGATTTCACCCCGCCCGCGCCGCGCTACCGTCCGGCGCACGACGATATCGTGCGCCAGATGAACCGCATCATGAAGCCGGACGCGGTGGCGGTCATCGGCGCCTCGTCCGAGGACGGCAAAATCGGCAATTCGGTGATGAAGAATCTCATCAACGGCGGCTACAAGGGCGCCATTTACCCGATCCATCCCAAGGCCGACGAGATTTTGGGCCGCAAGGCCTACAAGTCGGTGAAGGACGTTCCCGGCGTCATCGACATCGCGGTCTTCGCCATCCCGGCGAAGTTCGTGGCCCAGGCCCTGGTCGAGGTGGGCGAGAAGAAAATCCCTGGCGCCATTCTCATTCCCTCCGGCTTCGCCGAAACCGGCAACGTCGCCGGCCAGGAAGAACTGGTGCGCATCGCGCGCCAGTACAATGTCCGCATGATGGGGCCGAACATTTACGGCTTCTACTACACCCACAAGAACCTCTGCGCCACGTTCTGCACCGCCTATGACGTGAAGGGCAGCGTCGCGCTCTCCTCGCAATCGGGCGGCATCGGCATGGCCATCATCGGCTTCAGCCGCGCCGCCAAGATGGGCGTTTCCGCCATTGTCGGGCTGGGCAACAAGTCCGACATCGACGAGGACGACTTGCTGACCTTCTTCGAGCAGGACGAGAACACCCTTTGCATCGCCCAGCATTGCGAGGACCTGAAGGACGGCCGCGCCTTCGCCGAGGTGGCCAAACGGGTGTCGAAGAAAAAGCCGATCATCATGCTGAAGGCCGGGCGCACCGCGCAAGGCGCCCGCGCCGCCAGCTCCCACACCGGGGCGCTGGCCGGCAACGACAAGATCTACGAGGACGTGCTCAAGCAGTCGGGGGTCATCCGCGCGCGTTCGCTGCGCGACTTGCTCGATTTCGCCCGCGGCGTGCCGCTGTTGCCGACGCCGAAGGGCGAGAACGTGGTCATCATCACCGGCGCCGGTGGCTCGGGCGTGCTGTTGTCGGATGCTTGCGTGGACAATGGCCTTTCCCTCATGGCCATGCCGCCCGACCTCGATGCGGCGTTCCGCAAATTCATTCCGCCCTTCGGCGCCGCCGGCAACCCGGTGGACATCACCGGCGGCGAGCCGCCCGCCACCTACAAGAACACCGTGCG
>CAZIVY010000021.1:0-3379 GCA_964542505.1 uncultured Rhodospirillaceae bacterium | reverse complement strand
TGACGACCAGCATGTCCTGGTGCGCAGCCGCATCGTTCGCCCGAGCGGGCCGCCGGTCGAGTTGGATTGGCGCTTGCGCGCCGGCGCCAGCGCCTATCGCATCGTCGACGTGACCGTCGAGGGCGTCAGCATGGCGGTGACCCAACAGCAGGATTTCTCCGCCGTGATCGCGCGCTCGGGCGTCGATGGCTTGTTGGCCGCGCTGCGTGGGCGGGCCGACCCGGCGTCCACGTCCGCCGCGAACTGATCTCGCTGCGGCGCGCCGTCAGAGTTCGTCGACTTTGCCGCCTTTGGGATCGACGTGGATAAGCGCGTCGAGGACTTGAATGCGCGGCGGCGCGCCGTAAAGCGCGAGGACCGCCTCCTGGTATTCCTTGCCGTGCCATCGCCGCGCGGCCTCGCGGGTCGGCCAAATGTAAACGCCGCCGCCCTGGCCGCTCTCCTCGTCGAAAAAGTAATACTTCTCGATCAGGTCGGGGTTGGATAGCCATTTGTTCGCGGTTTTCCGGTAAAGCGCCAGCGCATCGGCGCGCTTGGTGCCCTTGGGAAGATCGAAGAAAACAATCTCCGTAATCACGGCTTGGCCTCCGCCGGCTTGAAATACCACTGATTGGCCGCCACCGCCGCCAGCAGCAGCGCGCCCATGGCGTCGGTGGTCCAGTTCGGATCGATGAGCAGCAGCGCGGCGGCGAACAACAGCATCCGTTCGGGCAGGTTCGCGCGCCGAAGGAGATAGCCGTGCAGCGCCGCCGCCAGCGCCATGACGCCGACGCACGCCGTCGCCGCGGCGCCAAGAATTCTTGGCCACGGCCCGATCATCAGCAGCGACGGCTCGTAGACGAAAAAGAACGGCACGATGAAGCCGGCGGCGCCGAGGCGCACCGCCGCCAGGCCGGCCGCCCACAAATTGGCCCCCGCCAGGCCCGCCGCGGCGTAAACCGCCAGCGCCACCGGCGGCGTGATCGCCGACAGGATGGCGAAGTAGAAGGCGAACATGTGCGCCGCCGGCGGAACGACGCCGAGCTTGATGATCGCCGGCACCAACAGCGCCACCATGACGATATAGGCCGGCGTCGTCGGCATGCCCATGCCGAGCACGATGCCGGCGAGCATGGTCAGCACCAAGGCGAGCAGCAGGCTGTTCTGCGCCAGGTTGAGGACGATTCCGCTGAAGGTCATGGCGGCGCCGGTGAGCGCGATGGCGCCGATCACGATGCCGGCGCAGGCGCAGGCCGCGGCCACCGCCAGCGAGTTGCGCGCCCCTTCTTCCAGCGCCTCCCATAGCGTGCGCCAGCCGATCCCCTCCCTCGTCGTGCGCCGCAACAGCGCCATGGGCACGCAGAACAGCGTCGCCGCCACCGCCGCCAAGGGCGCGCTGTAGCCGAGCAGCAGCCCCGCGAGAATGACGGCGATCGGCACGAACAAATGCCCGCGCTCGCTCATCACCCGCCTCAAACGCGGCACTTCATGCGCCGGCAGCCCAACGAGGCCCGTGCGCTTAGCCTCGAAATGCACGGCGAAGAAAAGGGCGATGTAGTAGAGCAGCGCCGGTATCAGCGCCCACAATGTCACCTGGAAATAGCTGACGGCGAGAAACTCGGCCATCACGAATGCGGCGGCGCCCATGACCGGCGGCATGATTTGCCCGCCGGTGGAGGCCACGCTCTCCACCGCCGCGGCGAAGTTCTTGTTGAATCCGCTGCGCTTCATCAGCGGAATGGTGATCGGCCCATCCACCAGCACATTGGCCACCGCGCTGCCGGAAATGGTGCCGAACAGGCTCGAGGACACCACCGCCACCTTGCCCGGGCCGCCGGCGGTGCGCCCGGTCAGGCTGAGGGCGAAATCCATGAACAACTGGCCAGTGCCGGTGCGCTCCATGAAGCTGCCGAAGAGCACGAACAGGATGACGTAGGTGGCGGAGACCCCGAGCGTCGAGCCGAAAATCCCCTCGGTGGTCAGGTACATGATCTCGATGATCTGTTCGGGGCGGGCCTTGGCGATGAAGGCGGCGTAGAACAGAAAGATCACCGCCGTCAGCGGCAACGCCAAGCCGATGACCCGCCGCGTCCCTTCCAGCACCACGAGGATGAACACGACGCCCAGCGCCAATTCGGTGGGCGTCGGATCGTCGACGTAAACGAAGCGCTCCAGCAGCCGCGCGTGATTGACCCACAAATAGCCGATGGTGACCGCCGACGCCGCGATCCACAGCCCGTCGATGATGCCGGGAATCGCCCCCTGGGCGGCGGCGTCCTTGCGCTTGGCCGCCGGGTAGAGGAGGAAGATCAGCACCAACGCGAACAGAAGGTGCGCGCCGCGAAAAAACAGCGGTTGCGGCGGCCCCACAAGCGCAATGCCGAAATGATAGAGCGACATCGCCACCGCGATGCCCGCCGCGGCATCGCGGATCAGGCGTCCAAGACCGTACTTTTCCGTCGCCGCGACCGGGACCACCATGGCTTGCGCCTAGGCTATTCGGCGCGGGCCGGCGCGGAACAGAGCGCCGGCCCCGCCGCGCCGCTACATGATCGCCTTTTTCTCCTTGTAGAGGCGAAGCGCGCCCGAATGCAGCGGCACGCCCACGTCGGTCGCCATGTCGCCAACGGTCAGTCCCTTGGCGGCGGCGACCACCAGCCCGAATTCGTCCACGTTATCCACCAGCGCCTTGGCGATCTTGTAAACCGTGTCGGGCGCCATCTTGCAGCTCACTATCAGGTGCGTCCAGGTGCCGATTGTCTGCACGTCCTTGTCCTGCTTGGCGTAGCTGCCGGCCTTGACGGTCCGCTTGTCGTAGCCGGAATTGATTTTTTGCAGCGCCTTCAGCTTGTCGTCGGGGATTTCGAGGACGCGGATGTCGCGCGCCGTGGCCAGGTCCTGCACCGAGGAGGCCGGCACCGTGGTGATGAGCGAGAACACCTGGGCGTGACCGTCCTTGAGCTGGCCCACCGAGTCCGTATAGGAACCGTAGCTCACATTCTTCAGCGCGTCATAGGCCAGCCCGTACACCTGCAGCACTTCCCGCGTCATCTGCTCGCCGGTATTGCCTTTCTGCTGGGTGGTGAGCGATTTGCCCTTCAGGTCCGCCACCGACTTGATGCCGGAATCGGCCAGCGCCACGATGTGGAAATACTGGAAATAGAGCGTCGCGAGCTGGCACACATTGTCCTGTTTCTTGTCGAAGGGCGCCCGCCCCTCGACCCCGTCCACGGTGGATACGGAATTGCCGAAGCCGAGGTCGGCCTTGCCTTCCTGCACCCCCTTGACGTTGGAGACGCCGGCGCCCGGCGTCACCTGCACACCGGTTCCGGGCAGCGCTTTTTCGATGATGTTCTGTATCGCCCCGCCCAGCGGGTACCACGAGCCGCCCTGCGGCCCG
>CAZIVY010000020.1:0-2756 GCA_964542505.1 uncultured Rhodospirillaceae bacterium | reverse complement strand
ATCTCCGACAGCCAAAAACTCGCGGCGGTGCGCGCCCGTGACGCGGGCCGCGACGGCGCTTTCGTTTACGCCGTCATCACCACCGGCGTCTATTGCCGGCCATCTTGCGCCAGCCGCCAGGCGCTGAGCCGCAACATGCGTTTCTTCGCTCTCCCCGCCGCGGCCGAAGCGGCGGGTTTCCGGCCCTGCCGGCGTTGCCGGCCCGAGCAGGCGGCCATGCCATCGCCCGCCTTGCGCCGCGTCCAGCAGGCCTGCGCCGTCATCGAGACGGAGCTTGCCTCCGGCAACGCGGCCGCGCCGGCGCTAGGCCGCATCGCCGCCCGTATCGGCATCGGCGCCCGCGGCCTGCATCGCCTGTTCCTGCGCCATTTGGGCGTGGCGCCCAAGGCCTATGTCGAGGCCCGCCGGATCGCGCGCTTGAAACACAGCCTGCGCGCCGGCCGGGGCGTCGCCGACGCGATCTATGCCGCGTCCTACGGCTCGCCGAGCCGCGTCTATGAGCGCGCCGGCGCGGAACTGGGCATGACCCCGGCGAGCTACGCCAAGGGCGGCGCCGGCGTGCAGATCGACGTCGCCATCGCTCGCTGCGCGTTGGGCAAGGTATTGCTGGCGGCGACGGCGCGCGGCATCGCGGCGGTCAAGCTCGGGGACAGTTCGGCGGCGCTGCTGGCGGAATTGAAGCGGGAATTTCCCGCCGCGCGCATTCGCCGCGATGCCCGCCGGTTGGCGTCATGGCTGCAAGCGGTCGCGGCGGCGGTCGATGGCGCGCCTCCCGATCCGCTTTTGCCGCTCGACCTGCGGGCCGGCGCTTTCACCCGCCGCGTCTGGCAGGAACTTCGCCGCATCCCTCCGGGTCAGGTGCGCACCTACAGCGAAATCGCCGCCGCGATCGGGCGCCCGAAGGCGGCGCGGGCCGTGGGCCGCGCCTGCGCCACTAACCCGGTGGCGGTGATCGTGCCCTGTCACCGCGTCATACGCTGCGATGGCGGCCTCGGCGGCTATCGCTGGGGCCTCAAACGCAAGGAACGGCTCCTGGCGCGTGAACGGGAAATCGCGCCCACTACCGAATAAGCCGTTCCGGCGCCCCCCGACTGCGCCAATTTGTCGCGGCCCGTGGGCCGCCGTCACCTTTCCCGTCCAGGCACGATTTTCTGTTGCATCGCAATAAGATAGATGCCGTGGGGATTCATACAAAAGGTGCAGGATTCCCCCTAGACCGTGGAGAGTCCGGAGTCTTTTTGCAATTGACTCTTGTCAAGCGAGGTCAGAAGTGACATATGTGCGTTGCGGCATGACCTTCCCCGGTCATCCCGCTGCCCTAAAGTCTTTAGGGCGTTTCCTCCCTAAACTCGGGCCGCGCCACAAGCGCGGCCTTTTTTTTGGCCTCTCAACCAGGCTTGTCGCCGGCGCCGGCGCCCAGGCTTCGCTGCATGAGAACGCTGTCCACCCAGCGGCCAAGCTTGAACCCTACCGAAAGTAATAGGCCCGCCTGCCTGAAGCCCAGCGCGGCGTGCAGGCCGATGGAAGCCGCGTTGGCCGAATCGCCGATTACCGCCACCATTTGCCGGCGCCCCGCCGCCTGGCAGGCCACGATCAGCGGCGTCAGCAACGCCCGGCCTATGCCCTGGCCCGCATGTTGGGGGGCGACATAGACCGTGTCCTCCACCGTGTAGCGATAGGCCGGCCGCAAGCGATAGGGGCCGGCATAGGAAAAGCCGGCGATGGCGCCCTCGCGTTCCGCCACCAGATAGGGCAGGCCCGCGGCGCGAACGTCGGCCATGCGCCGTGCCATTTCCGCCGCCGACGGCGGCGCCTCCTCGAACGACGCCAGGCCATTGCGTACGTGCTCGCCATAAATAGCCGTCACCGCCGCGATGTCGGCGGCGGCGGCGGGGCGGACTATGAGCGGCGGCTTCATCCGGGGCGCGCGGTCCAGCCATCTTCGCCGCCGCCGCCGCGCGGCGCAAGGTTGGCGCCGCCGGGCACAGCCCGGCCAAGTCCAATTGCGTGAAGTCTAGGTAAACGCACGCTAACCATATGATTTTATTTACGATTTCTTTTATTTCCAGGTCTATTTTCATAAATTGCGAGCGTTATCGAACCTGGTTGGAGTCGTCCGTTCGAACACCGATAAGCCAGAAAGGCGGGTTTCATGGCACGCATTCTAATTGCCGAAGACGACGATTCGATGCGCCACTTTCTGGTCCGGGCGCTGCAAAAGGCCGGCCATGACGTGTTCGCAGTCAGCAACGGCGCCGCCGCTCTGCCGGCTTTGGGCGAGCGCCGCTTCGATCTTCTGCTGGCCGATATTGTAATGCCGGAAATGGACGGCATCGAGCTGGCGCAGCGCTCGGTCGCCATCGACCCGGCGATGCGCATCATCTTCATCACCGGGTTCGCCGCCGTGGCGCTCAATCAGCGCCGCGCGCAGCAAACCGGCGGCAAGGTGCTGTCCAAGCCCTTTCATTTGCGCGAGCTGGTGGAAGAAATCGACCGCGCATTGGCCGAACCGGCCATGGCCTAGGTCTCTCCGCGCTTGCCAAGGCGGCGCGTTCTTTATACAAGGCGTGGCTTCCCCGGCCGCTACCGGTCGGGGTACATTCTCAACCTCGCTCGGGCGCGTAGCTCAGTGGTAGAGCACTGTGTTGACATCGCAGGGGTCGGAAGTTCAATCCTTCCCGCGCCCACCACTTGGAATGCGGCGGCTGGGGCAGGCATGGCGCTTCGACGGCTGATGCAAGCCGGCGCGGCAAGTC
>CAZIVY010000019.1:0-4055 GCA_964542505.1 uncultured Rhodospirillaceae bacterium | reverse complement strand
GTGCTGGCGGGGGCGAGCGGGCTCAAGGGGCTGTCGGTGATGGCGACGATAGGCGCGCCGAGCGCGCGCGTCTGGTGAACGATTTCGACCACTTCCGGCGCGTAGTCGTGGAAGCTGACGGCAAGCAGAACGTCGCCCTCGCCGATCTGCCGGGACTGCGCCGCCACCATGCCGCCCAAACCATCCACCAGCCGCGCCGGGCGCCCGAGCTGGCTCAACCCATAGGCTAGGTAGGCGGCGATGGGGAATGACCGGCGCTGGCCGACCACATGGATCATCGGCGCCGCCGCCAAGAGCCTGATGGCGCGATCCAGGCTCTCGGCCGGCACCGTTTGGCGCAAGTGTTCGAGAGACGCCACCGAGGTGGAGACGAATTCGTCCAGCACGTTGAGCGGCCGGGCAAGCGAGCCCCGCCCACGCCGCCGGCGCAGGCTGTGGATGCGCTCGGCGTAGGATGGCGCTTGCGCCACCAGGCGGGCGCGGAAAACACGCTGCATCTCGGTAAAGCCGCCATAGCCGAATGCCTTGGCAAAGCGGATGAGCGTCGAGGGCTGAACCTCCGCCCGGCCGGCGATGAGCGAAATGGTCTCCAGCGCCAGGTCGTTGGGGTTCTTGACCACGAATTGCGCCACTTGGCGCAGGCGGCGGCTCAAGGTCCCATAGCGCGCCGCGATGGTGGTTTTCAGCCGCTCGTAATCGGCGGGTGGGGCCGTCATCGCGGGGAGCCTCCCTGATATCTTTTGGCGAAGGTTGGGGTCGCCGCTCGTTTTTCGCCGCTTTCGCGTCGAACATAGGTTCGCCGCGTCGCGACTGGCAAGGAGAATCCGCCCACCGGGCGTTGCCACGGTGAACCGTCTGTTGCACAATGATAGCGAAACGGAACAAGAATTCCATCGCCGCCGGCGGTGGCGGCGGGAGGAGGTCAAGGCGTCGAGACCATGGCCGGGATCAATCTCGAGGTCCTGAACGTCGAGGCCGTTTACGGCAGCACGCCGGTGCTCAAGGGGGTGTCGCTGGCGGTCGCGGCGGGAGAATTCGTGGCGCTGCTCGGATCGTCGGGCTGCGGCAAGACCACCTTGCTGCGCGCCATATCCGGCTTCGTGCCGGTGAGCGGCGGGCAGATCCGCGCCGGCGGGCAGGACATCACGCACCTGCCGCCGGACAAGCGCGACATGGCGATGGTGTTCCAGTCCTACGCGCTTTGGCCGCACATGACGGCGGCGCAAAACATCGGCTATGGGCTGAAGCTGCGGCGGCTGGCGCGCGAGCGCATCAAAGATCGCGTCGACGAGGTCTTGCGCCTTTTGGGACTCGAAGGCCTGGGCGAGCGTTCGGTGACCCAGCTTTCCGGCGGCCAGCGCCAGCGCGTGGCGCTGGGCCGCGCGCTGGCCATCAACCCGCAGGTGCTGTTGCTCGACGAGCCGCTGTCGAACCTGGATGCGCGCATCCGGTTGCAGGTGCGTCACGAAATCAAGGCGATCCAGCGCAAACTCGGCATCACCGCCATTCACGTCACCCACGACCGCGAGGAAGCGATGGTGATGGCCGACCGCATCGCCATCCTGGACAGCGGCAATGTCGCCCAGTACGGCACGCCGGAAGACGTCTACAACCGCCCGTCGAACCCGTTCATCGCCACCTTCATGGGCGCCGACAACGTGGTTTCGCTGCGCGGGCGCGTCGAGAACGGCGCCTTGAACGTCGAGGCGGGACCCCACAACGCCGCGGCGCGCGTCCCGGTGGGCGACGGCGGGTGCCATGTGGGCGGCGCGGTCGCCGGCACGGCCGCGGCCCATTTCCGCGGTGACGCGGCGGAACTGGCGGCGGCGGACGCGGCGGACGCGGCGGCGCTGGTGTTGCGGGGTAATATCGCCCAATGCTCATATCCCGGCGGCCATTACCGCTACGCCGTGGCCGTCGGCGAGCGCACGTTCATGGTCGACAGCAAGCGGCGGCTCGATACCGGCGAGGCGGTGGGCGTCCGCCTGCCGGCGCGCTCGCTCTACGTTTACGCCACGCCGGCGCACTGAAGGCGTGTCATCGGCGCGTCACACAACGAGGTTAAGAACGATCCAATCCGCAGCGCAAAGGAGGAGACAATGATGAAGCGACGTTACATCTTGGCGGCCACGGCCGCCTTGGCCGTCGGCCTTGTGGCCGGAGCGGCGAGCGCCCAGCAAAAGATCACCCTCAACGTGATCACGGCGGGCGACCAGAACATGGTGGACTACATCAAGGACTATCTCGGCCCCCTGTTCGAGAAGGACAACCCCAACGTCACCGTCAAGGCGGTGGGCACGGGACCGGGGGATTCGGGCTCGCAAAAGATCGCCGAGAAGCTTTTTGCCCAGCAGGACGCGGGCAAGGACAATTGGGACGTGGACGTGGCGGTCGTGCACCAGAAGATGGCGGGCGACATGGTTCGCAAAGGCGCCCTGGCGAAGTACCGCGACCAGGTGGCCACCGGCAAACTGGTCAGCGCCGAGGACGCCAAGAACTCGCTCGGCACCGACGTGGACGGCTACGTCATTCCCATGTTCCACAGCCAGACCGCCATCGCCTACAACCCGGCGCTGGTCGCGAACCCACCCAAGAACTACGCCGAGCTCGAGAATTGGGTGCAGGCGAACCCGAAAAAGTTCGGCTACAACGGCATCAAGGGCGGCATGTCCGGCATCAGCTTCGTCGTTGGCTGGATCTACGCCAACACGCCGGACGCCGAAAAACTGATGAAGGGTCCCTATGAGGAGAACCTGAAGAACACCTGGGAAAAGCCGCTGGCGCGGCTGAAGGAGTTCAACAAGAGCGTGATCGTGACGCCGGGCAACGCCGGCACGCTGGACATGCTGAACCGGGGCGAGATCGTCATGGGGCCGGTGTGGGTGGACATGTTCTACACCTGGGTCGCCGACGGCAAGTTGTCGCCCACGACCAAGCTGAACCTGATCGGGCCGGGGATGCCGGGGCAACCCATGTACTATGTGGTGCCGGCCAAGGCCGCCAACCAGGAAGCGGCGCGCAAGTTCATCGAACTGGCGACGGGGCCCAAGGTGCAGGCCGAGGGAATCGTGAGGAAGTTCAATTGGTACCCCGGGATCGACGCCAAGCACCTGGAAAAGGAGCTGGACCCGGCGGCGTGGAAGAAGCTGTTCTCCGACGTGTCGCCGGAAGACCTGGCGACGAAGGGCAAGAGCTTCCCGATCGCGCCGTACTTCAACGACATCCTGCAAGCCTACGAGAAGGGCGTCCTCTAGGACACCGCATCGGGGCCGGGGCGAAAGCCCCGGCCGCCTTGCCCATGCGCCCGTCCCGTTACCTTCTGCTGCCGCTGGTGGCACCGGCGCTGATCACCGTAGCCGCGCTGTTCGTCTATCCGTTGCTCTATTCGCTCTATTCCGCGTTCACCGACGGCCAGGGCCGGCCGACGATGGGCAATTTCACCAAGGCCTTCGAGTTCTACACCAAGGACATCGTTTTCACCGTGGCGATCGTCAGCCTGTCGTCGGCACTGATCGCCGCCGCCGCCATCGCCATCGGCGGTTACCTGGTGCTGGGAAGCAACCCGCGGGCGGTGACGATCTTGCGCTGGCTTTACCGCTGGCCGCTGTTCGTGCCCTTCATCGTCGCCGGCCAGTGCATGCGCACCTTCCTGGCCAAAAACGGCCTGATGAACAATTTTTTCGTCAGCATCGGCCTGCTCGACCCGTCGCAGACCGTGAGCTTCCTCGACTGGTCGGGCATCGTCATCACCTTCGTGTGGAAGCAAACGCCGTTCGTGACGCTCCTGGTGTCGGGAGCCATGGCGTCCCTCGACCGCTCGACCATCGACGCGGCGCGCAACCTCGGCGCCTCGCGGCTGCGCATCCTGTTCGAAATCGTCGTCCCCCAGGTCAAGGCGACGCTGGTGGTGGGCTTGATCCTGTCTTTCGTCACCATGCTGTCGGTGCTGTCGGTGCCGGTGATGATCAGCGGCGAGAGCCCGACGCTGATCACCGTGGACATGGCGTTCCGCATCAACGCCTACCAGGATTACGGGACCGCCAACGCGCTCGGCT
>CAZIVY010000018.1:0-4321 GCA_964542505.1 uncultured Rhodospirillaceae bacterium | reverse complement strand
GGCGCGGCGCTGGCGGTATGGGACGTGGACAAGGCGGCGCTCGACGCCGCGATGTCGAAGCTGAAAGGCAAGGGAAAAACGGTCGCGGTGGCGGTGGACGTCACCGACGCCGAACAAGTGAAGGCGGCGGTGGCGGCGACGCGGCGCGCCTTGGGCGGCATCGACATCCTGGTGAACAACGCCGGCATTTCCGGTCCCAATGTCAAAACCTGGGACTATGAGCTGGCGGCGTGGGACAAGGTGCTGGCCATCGACCTGACGGGCGTCTTTCTTTGCTGCCGGGCGGTGGCGCCGCTGATGCGGGCCCAGGACTATGGCCGCATCGTCAACATCGCTTCCATCGCCGGCAAGGAAGGAAACCCGAACGCGCCGGCCTACAGCGCCGCAAAGGCGGGCGTCATCGCGCTCACCAAGACGCTGGGCAAGGAAATGGCCGACGTCAACGTGACGGTGAATTGCGTCACCCCGGCGGTGGCCAAGACCGACATCTTCAGCCAGATGACCGAAGAGCACATCCGCTACATGCTGGCGAAGATTCCCAAGGGCCGCTTCGTGACGGTGGAAGAAATCGCCGCCCTGGTGGCCTGGCTGTGTTCGGAGGAATGCTCGTTTTCGACCGGCGCCGTCTTCGACATTTCCGGCGGCCGGGCGACGTATTGATCGATGCAGGGGCGGGTCTTGTACGGGCGGGTTTGAAACCCGCCCCTACGATATCCGCGTCACAGGTGCATCCCGCCGTCGATGACCACCGCTTGGCCGGTCATGAAGGCGGCGGCGTCGGAGGCCAGATAGACGGCGAGCTCCGCCACTTCTTCCGGGCGGCCGAAGCGGCCCATGGGCTGGCGGGCGATGAAGTCGCGCTCCGCCTTGGCCGGATCGGGCTGGGCTTCAATGCGGCCGTGCAGCGATGGCGTGTCGACGGTGCCGGGGCAGATGGCGTTGCAGCGGATGCCGTGCTTGACGTAATCGGCGGCCACCGACTTGGTGAGGCCGATCACCGCCGCCTTGCTGGCGCCATAGGCGGCGCGGTTGACGACGCCCATTTCCGCCGACACCACGGAGGCCATGTTGACGATGCTGCCGCCAAGGTTGCGCTCCAGCATGGCCGGCAGGAAGGATCGGATCACCATGTACATGGAGCGCACGTTGATCTCGAAGCTGCGGTCCCAGTCGGCGGGGTCGCAGTGGAGCACGCTGCCGTGATGCACCCAGCCGACGCAGTTGAACAGGACGTCCACCGCCTTGATTTCGCGCGCCATGGCCGCCACCGCCGCCCCGTCGGTGACGTCGAGATAGCGGCTGGTGACGTTGGGAATGGCGTCGAGCTCGCGCAGGCGCGCCTTGTTCGCGTCGGTGGCGATGACGCGCGCCCCTTCGCGGGCGAAGGCCTCGGCGGTGGCGCGGCCAATTCCCTGCACCGCCGCGGTAACAAAAGCGAGCTTGCCGTCCAGGCGACCGGTCATGCGGATTTCTCCAGGCTACGGATTTGCGCCGCCAGATCGTCGGCGATGAAGGCGTTCACGATGGCGTCGATGCTCGGGTCGGCGGTGAAGCCCAGCGCCGCCGCGCGCGCGGAATAGGTAGCGCCCGGCCAATTGTCGACTATTCCCTGAATGGCGGGGTCCGGTTGCCAGTGGATGCGCCCAAGCGGGCGTCCCGCGCCCAGGCGCTCGGCGGCCGCGGCCATTTCGCCCGCCGTCACGCGAATGCCCGGCAGCAGGATGGCGCGCGCATGGCCAAGCGCCTCGGCGGGCAACTCCGCCGCCCGCAACAGCGCGGCCACCGCCTGGCGCGGCGACAGGCAGGCCATGGCGCTGTCGGGGCGCACCGGGCAGACGGCGTCCTGGCCGCTGAGCGGCTCGCGGATGATGGAGCTTGCCCAGGTGGAGGCGGCGCGGTTGGGCTTGCCGGGGCGCACCATGACGGTGGGAAAGCGCAAACTTCGGCCGTCGAGGAATCCCTTGCGGCTGTAGTCGTTGACCAGGAATTCGCTCATCAGTTTCTGCCCGCCATAGGAAGTGCGCGGCACCGGCAGAACGTCGTCGGTGACGGTGGCGGGCAGCGGCGCGCCATAAACCGCGATCGAGGACGCGAACACCAGGCGGGGCGGCTGCGACAGCGCGCGGGCCGCCTCGAGGACATGACGCGTGCCCTCCAGGTTGACGCGGTAGCCGAGGTCGAAATCGGCCTCGGCGCCGGAGCTGACGATGGCGGCGAGGTGAAAGATGCAGCCGGCGCCCGGCGGAATGGCGCGCGCCACGTCGGCGGCGGAGGTCACATCGCCCACCAGGGACTGGACGCGGCGGTCGGCGCCGGCGGCCGGCACGTTGTCGAACAGGATCAGCTTGTCGATAGGTTCGGGCACGCCGGTGGGGCCGGTCAGCCGTCCTTGCGCCAGCAAGGCGGCCGCCAGCTTGCGGCCGATGAAACCGGCGCCGCCGGTGATGGTGACGATCATGCGAACCTCCTCGGCAAGGCTATTCCTTGACCGCCCCGGTCAGGCTGGATACGTAGTGCTCGACGAAAAAAGAATACAACACCGCCACCGGGATCGAACCGAACAACGCGCCCGCCATCAGCGAACCCCAGTGGTAGACGTCGCCTTCCACCAACTGGGTGAGAACGCCCACCGGAACCGTCTTGTTCTCCGAGGAGGAGATGAAGGCGAGCGCGTAGATAAACTCGTTCCACGACAACGTAAAGGCGAAAATGCCGGCGGAAATCAGGCCCGGCACCGACAGCGGCAGGGTGATCTTCCACAGAATCTGCAGGCGGGTCGCGCCGTCGATGAGGGCGCATTCCTCCAGCTCGTAGGGGATCGACTTGAAATAGCCCATCAGCAGCCAGGTGCAGAACGGAATGAGAAAGGTCGGGTAGGTGAGGATCAGCGCCCAATTGGTGTCGTAGAGATCCAGCCCGTAAACCATGGTCGCCAAGGGAATGAACAGGATGCTGGGCGGCACCAGATAAGCGAGAAAGATCAGCAGACCCACGGTCTGCGCGCCGCGAAAGCGAAGCCGCGTGATGGCGTAGGCGGCGAGCACGCTGGCGAAGATGGAGAGAAAGGTGGCGGACACGGCCACCGTCATGGTGTTCACCAGCCACGCCGGGTAGTCAGTCTGGAACAGGAGCTTTTTTACGTTGGCCAGCGTCGGGCTGGTAATCCAGAAGGGGTTGTGAGCCTTGAAATTGTAAAGCTCGTCATTGGGCTTGAAGCTGGTCACCGCCATCCAATAGAAGGGAAACAGCAGCACGACGACGAACACGGCGAGCGGCACATAGACCGTCACCACGCGCCGGGGAAGCGTGCTCAAATACGCCATGCCGGTGGAGTCGGCGACCGGTTCCGGCGCCGTGGACCGCGCCTCAGTCATCCTTCGACCCCTGCTGCCACTTGCGCCGCTGCAGCCCGTAATAGCTGAACACGGTGGCGGCGACGAGGAACGGGATCATGGCGGTGGCGATCGCCGCCCCTTCGCCCAACTGGCCGCCGGGTATGGCGCGCTGGAACGCCAGCGTCGCCATCAAGTGGGTGGCGTTGAGCGGCCCGCCGCGGGTGATGGCGTAAATAAGCTGGAAGTCGGTGAAGGTGAATAGCACCGAAAAGGTCAGCACCACCGACAGGATGGGCATCAGCATGGGCACGGTGACGTGGCGGAACCGCTGCCAGGCGCTGGCGCCGTCGAGCGCCGCCGCCTCGTAGAGCGAGGGCGAAATGGTCTGCAACCCGGCCAGCAGGCAGATGGCGACAAAGGGAATGCCGCGCCAGACATTGGCGGCGATCACCGACCAGCGGGCGTTCCACGGCACGCCGAGAAAATCGATGTAGACCCGGATCAGCCCCATGCGCTCCAGCGTCCAGGAGACGATGGAGAATTGGGCATCGTAAATCCACCAGAAGGCGATGGCCGACAACACGGTGGGCACGATGTAGGGCAGAAGGACGACGGCGCGGATGAACGCCTTGAACGGCAACGTGTGGTTGAGCAGCAGCGCGAGCCACAGGCCGAGCCCGAATTTCACCACCGTCGCCACGACGGTATAGACAATGGTGTTGAACACCGAGAGGAGGAAAATGTCGTCCTGAAGCAGCGAGATGTAGTTGTCCAAGCCGATGAACACGCCGGGACGGCCGATCTTGACGTCGGTGAACCCCATCCACACGCCGAGCACCAGCGGGTAGGTGAGAAACAGCAGCAGCAGCGCCACCGCCGGGAACATGAAGGCGAGGGACAGGAACGTGGTGTTGTCGGCGAGCCGCGCCATGCGGGCGCGCGGCCCCGCCACGTAACGCTCGGCGAGCGTTGTCATGCCCCCGGCC
>CAZIVY010000017.1:0-8011 GCA_964542505.1 uncultured Rhodospirillaceae bacterium | reverse complement strand
CTTGATGTCGCAGACGCCGAGCAAGGCCGGCGTCTCGCGCACCAGCACCGCGCCGGAACCGAAGGGCTCGACCGCCAGGCCGAGTTGGGCCAACTCATCGCGCCGGGAGATTAGGCGCTCCACCTCGGCGGCGCCCAGTTCCACCACCTCGGGCAGCAACAGCATCTGGCGGGCGACGGCGGACGCGGCCATGGACTGCTTCAGGCGCTCGTACACCAGGCGCTCATGCGCGGCGTGCTGATCGACGATGACCAGGCCGTCGGGGGTTTGGGCAAGAATGTAGGTGGCGTGCAGCTGCGCCCGCGCCGCGCCGAGCGGATAGGAAGCGGACTGTGGCGGCGCTGGCGCCTCGGCAGCCGGCGCGGGGCGGGCGGAAGGGGCGAAGCCGGCGAACGCGGCGGCGGCGGGTTCGCTCAACCCATAACCGGTTGCCGGCGCGTAGGCAGAGGACCCGCCCGAGCGCCACGGCCCGCCCGCACTTGTCAGCGGCGCGCCGACGGTGGTGGCGGCGCGATGCCCGGCGGCCGCCAAGGCCTGGCGCAGCGCGACGATCAGGGTCCCGCGCACAAGTGCCGCGTCGCGGAAGCGCACCTCGGCCTTGGTGGGATGGACGTTGACGTCGACGCCTGAGGCGGGCACGTCAAGGAACAGCGCCACCACCGGGTAGCGGCCGTGGGGAACCAGATCGCCATAAGCGGCGCGCACCGCCCCCAGCAGGACCTTGTCGCGCACCGGCCGGCCATTGACGAAAAGAAACTGGCCGCGCCCTGTGCCGCGGTTGAAGGTGGGCAGGCCGGCAAAGCCGCCGATGCGCAAGCCCTCGCGCTCGGCGGCGATGGTCACCGAGTTCTCGGCGAAGTCGCGGCCGAGGACCTGGGCTACACGGGCTTGACGCGCCGCAACGCCCGCGCCCGGCGCCGCCGGCAATTTCAACGCCTGGCGGCCATCGTCGCTAAGAAAAACGCCCACCTTGGGGTAGGCCAGGCCCAAGCGGCGCAGCGTGTCGATAATCTGCGCCGATTCGGCGGTGGGGCTTTTCATGAACTTCAGCCGCGCCGGGGTGGCGAAGAAAAGATCGCGCACCTCGATGCGTGTGCCGGGAGGATGCGCCGCCGGCGCCGGCTGCCCGGCCGCGCCGCCAGCGCAGGAAAGCGACCACGCCGTGTCGGCGCCGTGGGGGCGGCTGGTGAGCGTCAGGCGGGACACGGCGGCGATGGCGGGCAACGCCTCGCCGCGAAAGCCAAGATAGAGAATGTCGCCCAAGTCGTCGCCCGGCAGCTTCGATGTGGCGTGGCGCTCCAGCGCCAAGGCCAAATCGTCGCGGGCCATGCCGTGGCCGTCGTCGCTGACGACGATGCGGACCATGCCGCCGCCTTCGACCGCCACCTCGACCTGGGCCGCGCCGGCGTCGAAGGCGTTTTCCACCAGTTCCTTGACGACGCTGGCGGGGCGTTCCACCACCTCGCCGGCGGCGATGCGGTTGACCAGGTTTTCGGGCAGGCGGCGGATCGCCACGGGAGTCGATTTCCCGCTATCGGCGGCGCGGCGAAGCGCCCCAGTCACGCTAGTCACCGAGCCCCTGGGGCTGGCCCACAACCACAACCAGCAGGCGGTCGGGATCGAAGAGGCGGCGGGCGACGCGGTTAGCCTGTTCGAGGGTCACCGATTCGATGTAGCCCGCATAGCGGTCGATATAGTCGATGCCGAGATTCTGCGACTGGATGGACACCAGCATGCCGGCGATACGGGCGTTGGAGGAAAGGCGAAGGGGGAAAGAGCCGGTGAGGAAGCTCTTGGCGTTGGCCAGTTCCTCCGCGCTCAGGCCCTTTTCGCGCAGGCGGCGGTATTCGGCGCGGATGAGGGTCAGGGATTCGGCGACGCGGTCGTTGCGGGTGGCGACGCCGCCCATGTGAAGCGCCGACGACTCCATGGGCTGCAAATAGGAATTGACCGAATAAGCGAGGCCGCGTTTCTCGCGCACTTCCTCGGTCAGCCGCGAGGCAAAGCCGCCGCCGCCGAGGACGTAGTTCAGGATGAAGGCGGCGTACCAGTCGGGGTCGTCGCGGCGAATGCCGGGACCGCCGAAAATCACCACGCTTTGGGGGATGTTTTTCTGCACCACCAGCGGGGCCTTGCGCACCGCCGGCTCCTGCGCGCCAACAGCCGCGGAATCGGCCTTTGCCGGGAGCGTTCCGAACGTGCGATCGAGGAGCGGCCCCAGTTCGGCGGCGGAAATATCGCCCACCACGCCGATCACCATGTTGTCGCGCGCCATGCGGCGGGCGACGAACGCGCGCAGGTCGGCGGCGGCGATGGCGGCCAGGCTTTCGGCGTTGCCGCCGGGCCGGCGGCCATAGGGGTGATGGGGAAAGGCCTCGGCGAACCAGGTGCGCCCGGCGATCGCGTCGGGATCGTCGGCGCTGCGCGAGAGCTTGACCTGGAACTGGCGGCGAATGCGCTCCACCGGTTCGGCGTCGAAGCGCGGCTTGGTCATGGCCAAAGCGAGCAGGCGCAAGGCCTCGGCGCGGTTCTCGCTCAGGGTGCGGACATTGGCGCGGAAGAAATCGCGGTCGGAGCTGAAGCGCAATTCGATGGCGCTGTCGTCGAGCATGGTCTGGAAGGCTTGGCTGTCCAGGTCGCCGGCGCCCTCGTCCAGAACCGAGGCGGCGAATTCGGCCAGTCCCTCGCGCCCCACCGGATCGAGGGCCGAGCCGCCGCGCCACGCCACCTCGAAGGACAGCATGGGAATGCTGGGCTCGGCCACCAGCCAGGCTTCGATGCCGCCGGGGCTTTTCACGCGCGTGATCTTGGCCGCTTCCGCGGGCGGCGGCGAAAGGCCGATAGCCGCGAGAACGATGGCCGCGAGAGCGAAGCGTAGCGGCGACATGCGCTTCAACTCGCCGGTTTCGGCAGCAGGACGCCGGTGACCGAGCGGCCGATATCGAAGACGTGGCGCGCCGCCGCGTTCACCTGTTCAACCGTCACCGCCTGGACGCGTTCGGGCCAGGATTCGATTTCCTCGATGCTCAAGCCGGCGGTCAAGGCTTCGCCGAAGGTGCGGCTGGCGGTGTAGAGGCTGTCGCGGGCATAGACCGCTTCGGCGATGAGGCGGCTCTTGGCGCGCTTCAACTCGGCCGCGTCGATGCCATCGCGCAGCACGGCGGCGATGACGCGATCGAGCGCCGCTTCGACCGCGGCCACGTCGCCGCCGGGTTTGGGGCTGGCGGAGAGGCTGAAGGCGGCGCCATCGACGCTCATGTCGTCGTACCAGGAGCCGGCGGAGCTGGCGACACCACCGTCAAGCACCAGCGCGCGGTATAGACGCCCGGTGGCGCCCCCGCCCATGAGCTGCGCCAGCACCACCAGCGGCACCGCGTGCTCGCGCGCGCCGGCAATGCGGCTCGGCGCCGCGTAGTGGCGAACGATCGAAGGCTGGCGGACGGAAGCATCGTGCATGACGACGCGGCGGGCGGCGGAGGTGACGGGCTCCTGCGGGCGATTGCGCGCCGGCACGGCGCGGGCCGGGATGACGCCGTAATATTTCTCCGCCAAGGGGCGCACCTCGGCCATGGTGACGTCACCGGCGACGATCAGCACCGCGTTATTCGGCGCGTAAAAGGTGCGGTAGAAGGCGAGCGCGCCCTCGGTGGTAAGGGCGGCGATTTCGTGCTGCCACCCGATGACCGGCCGGCCATAGGGATGGTTGAGGTATTGGGCGGCGGAGATCTGCTCGCCCAGGCGGGCGCTGGGCTCGTTGTCGATGCGGCTCGAGCGTTCCTCGAGCACCACCTGGCGCTCGGGCGCCACGATGTCCTCGGTCAGGATCAGATTGGTCATGCGGTCGGATTCGAGGCGCATCACCAGTTCCAGGCGATCGCGCGCCACCGACTGGAAATAGGCGGTGTAATCCTGCGAGGTAAAGGCGTTGTCGCGGCCGCCATTGCGGGCGACGATCTTGGAAAACTCGCCCGGCGGCACGGTCTTCGTGCCCTTGAACATCAGGTGCTCGAAGAAATGCGGCATGCCCGACTGGCCGGGGGGCGCGTCGGCGGCGCCCACGCGGTACCACACCCAGTGCCCGACGACCGGCGCCCGATGGTCGGGAACCACCACCACGCGCATGCCGTTCCCTAGGGTGAGGGTCTCGGGATTGAACATGCCCGCCGAAGCCGGCGCCGCCAGGAACGGCAGGGCGAAAAGAGCGAAACTCAGTCGGCGCCAGAGCATCATGGGTATACCGGAAACATATAAGGAGAATGCGCCTATCGGGCAAGCGCGGGGTTCAGGCCCTCAAGGACGCGGACGGCGGGGGCAAAGCGTGGCGCAACTCGTCCAGCGCCTGGCGCGCCACCTGCCGCGCCGCGACCAGGGCAAGCGCCGCCATCGCCGCCGCCGCCAGCACGTCGGGCCAGCCGGCATCGACGGCGAAAACCCCGCTTGCCGCGCCCAAAACCGCCAGATTTCCGAAGACGTCGTTGCGCGTGCAAAGCCAGGCCGAGCGCATGTTGGCGTCCCCCAAACGGTAGCGGTAGAGCAGCAAGGCGGCGGCCAGATTGGCGGCCAGCGCCAGCGCGCCGACCTTGGCCATGATCGGCACGTCCGGCACGGCGCCAACGAAAAAGTGATGCGCCGCGGTGGCAATGACCCAGAGGCCGAAAGCCAGCATGCAGGCGCTTTTCACCAAGGCGGCGGCCGCCCGCCAGCGCGGCGCCAAGCCCAACACCGCCAGGCTGATGGCGTAGTTGCCGGCGTCGCCGAGAAAATCCATGGCGTCGGCGAGCAGCGCGGCGGAGCCGGAATAGAGGCTGGCGGCGGTCTCGGCGGCGAACATCGCGGCGTTGATCGCCAGCACCAGCCACAAGACGCGGCGGTAGGTCCCTTGCGGCGGCGCGCTTTCATGGCCGTGGTCGTGGGTATGGCAAGATGCCGGCATGGGCGCCTGCCTGCTCCTGGCGTTCCGAGGCAATGCCAGAGGACTAGCCCGGCTTAATTAACAAGTGGTGCGCGTTCCGCGCGACGAGGCTGCCCGTTCGCGTGCCGGCGCCCAGCCAAAATGGGGCCTAGAAAATGCCTTCGAGAATGGCCCGCTTGCGGCGCTGGATCGAGGGCGTTTCGCCGGTGGTGGGGGGCAATCCTTGCGCGCTGGCTTCGCGCAGGCGCTGGGATTCCTGGCTGGCGTCGACGATGGTCCCCGGCGGCGCCGGCTTCTGCCAGAAAATCAGCCGGTCCACGAAGCTTTGGTCGCGTTCCACCAACTGGGTGTATTCCTCGTTGATGCGGCGGCGAATGCCGGGATCGGCGTTATCCGCCCGCGCCAAGCCGAGCAGCTTGGCCTCGCCGGCGGATGGTTCGGTCTTGCGCGGGTCGACGGCGTTGCGGAGCCATGGAGCGGCCTGTCCGGGCGCCGTCTCGCCGCGCTTTTGGGTCAAGGCGGCCTGAGCCTGCTCGCGCGGCTGGTATTCCTGCGGACGCGCGGCGCCGGGTTGGGGCGGACGCAGCGCGTAATTGGGCGGCTGCACCAGGGGGGCCTTGGCGGTGACGGCGAATTCATCCGGCGATTTCTTGGTCATGCCGAGCTGCTCCTTTACGCCAGAGCAGCCGGCGAGGGCGACCAAGCCCGCGACCGCGAAGCCCGCGACGCGCGCCCCGAAGCAAGCGCGGCGTCCGCCGAACCGTCGTGCCGATATGACCATGGGGGTAATTTAACCCCCTTCGGGGCGGCGAAACAAGCTGTCGTAGAGAAGAACCCCGACGCCGACCACAATCGCCGAATCCGCCAGGTTGAATGCCGGCCAATAATAGTCGCCGATATGGAAGTAAAAGAAGTCGGCCACCGCCCCGAAACGCACCCGGTCGAGCACGTTGCCGAGCGCGCCGCCGACGATAACTCCGATGGATAAAGCCAGCAGGCGGTCGCCGATGCGCTTGAGCCAGAGGACGAGCGCCAACACGATCCCGAGGCTCAGCGCCACCAGGAGCCAGCGCTGGATTTCGCCGGCGGCGGCGCTGTTCAAGAACCCGAAGCTGACGCCCCGGTTCCACACCATCACCAGATCGAGGAACGGCCCCACCGCCAAGACCGTCTTCTGGCCGCTCAAAAATGCGATGAGCACAAGCTTGACGATCTGATCGAGGACGACGACGACCGCGGCAATGCCGAGGCCAAGGCGCAACATCACGCGGCCGACGCCGCCACGGCGGCCGCGCAGCGGCGGCAGACGGGCGCCCGGTCCGGTCCCTGCCCGACCTCGGGCAGGACCTGCCAGCAGCGCTGGCATTTTTCGCCGGCGGCCAGGGCGGCGACGACGGCCACGCCCTTGACCTCGGGCAAGACGAAGGCGCCTTGCGGCCCCTGCCCCACCGCCACGGTGATGCCCGACGTGATGCAGGCTTCGGCCATGTCGATGCCGGCCAGCAAGGCGGCGTCCTCGGCCGCCACGTAAACCGTCGGGTGGGCCTGCAGGCTCGACCCCAGGCGCTTGGCGGCGCGCTCCAACTCCAGCGCCCCGGTGACGACGCGGCGGATGTCGCGCACCCGCTCCCATTTCGCCGCCAAGGCCGGGTCGGACCAGGATTGGGGGAGGTCGGGAAAGGTGCGCAAATGGACGCTCGAATCCTCGCCCGGGAAGCGGCCGAGCCAGGCTTCCTCGGCGGTGAAGCAAAGGATCGGCGCCAGCCAGGCGGTGAGGCACATGAACACCTGGTCGAGGACGGTGCGCGCCGCGCGCCGCCTAAGCGCCGCGACGGGGTCGCAATAGAGCGCGTCCTTGCGCACGTCGAAATAGAAGGCCGACAGGTCGGACGAGCAGAAGGCGTGCAGCGCCACGTAAACGCGGTGGAAGTCGAAACCGTCGCAGGCGGCGCGCACCTCGCGATCGAGCGCGGCCAGGCGGTGGAGCACGTAGCGCTCCAACTCGGGCATGTCCTCGACGCGCAAGCGTTCGCTTTCGCGCCAGTCGGCGAGGTTGCCGAGCAGAAAACGCAGCGTGTTCCGCAAGCGCCGGTAATTGTCCACTTCCGATTTCAGGATGTCGGGGCCGATGCGGAGATCCGCGCTGTAGTCGCAGCCCACCACCCACAGGCGCAGAATGTCGGCGCCGTGCTGGTCGGCCACCGTCTGCGGCGCCACCACGTTGCCGAGCGACTTCGACATCTTGCGCCCGTCCGGGTCGAGGGCGAAGCCGTGGGTGAGCACCGCGTCGTAGGGGGCGCGCCCGCGGGTGCCGCAGGATTCGAGCAGGCTGGAATGAAACCAGCCGCGGTGCTGGTCGGATCCTTCGAGATAGAGGGCGGCGGGCCAGCCGAGGTCGGGGCGCTTTTCCAGCACGAAGGCGTGGGTCGAGCCCGATTCGAACCAGACGTCGAGAATGTCTTTCACTTGTTCGTAGTCGTCGGCGCGGAAATCGGGGCCTAGGAAGCGGCCGGGCGGACTGGCGAACCAGGCGTCGGCGCCCTCGGCCTCCGCCGCGGCAACGATACGCTCGTTGACGCGCGGGTCGCACAGGACCTCGCCGCTCCGCTTGTGGACGAAAACGGCGATGGGCACGCCCCAGGCGCGCTGGCGCGAGATCACCCAGTCCGGCTTGCTCTCGATCATGCCGATGATGCGGTTCTCGCCCTGGGGCGGAACCCAGCGCGTGGCGCGGATCGCCGCCAGCGCGCGGGCGCGCAACGTATCGCCCGCGCCGGCGATGTCCTTGTCCATGGCGATGAACCATTGCGGCGTGTTGCGGAAGATCAGCGGCTTCTTGGAGCGCCAGGAATGGGGGTATTCGTGTTCAAGCCGGGCGCGCGAGACCAGGGCGCGGGCGGCGATCAGCGCCGCGATGACCGCCTCGTTGGCGTCGCCCTTGGTCCCCTTGTCGGTGATGACGCGCTTGCCGGCAAAGCCCGGCGCGTCGGCGGTGAACGCGCTGTCGTCGTCGACGGTATAGGGGATTTCGGTGGCGATGCCGCGCGCCGCCAGCTTGCGGGCGTTCGCCGTCCAGATGTCGAAGTCGTCGCGGCCATG
>CAZIVY010000016.1:0-2053 GCA_964542505.1 uncultured Rhodospirillaceae bacterium | reverse complement strand
CAGCAGGCGGAGGGCGTCGAGGGTGAAATAGCCGCCGCAGACGAGGACGATGCGGCGCGTCCACCAGTTGAAGCGGGCGTCGGTCATGCGCTCCAACAGGCGGCGCGCCAGGGTGGCGGTGGCGAGGGCGATGAACGGCACGGCGAGCAGCAGGGTCATGAACCGGTCGTCCACCGGACCGAGCGCGACAATGCCGAAATAGACCACCTTGAGGCCGTGCTGAAAGACCTGCATCGCCGCCTTGGTGGCGACCACGGTGCGCCGGTCGAGCTTGGCGCGCTGGAAGAACTGGTCGAGAAAGGTGCCGGAAACGCCGGCGGTAAGCTGCAGCGCCGAGGCCACGAAGCCGCAGACATAGGCGACGCCGCGATCGGTTATTTTCGGCACCCACCCTTCCGGCACCAGCATCGCCGTCACCGTCGACAAGCCAAGGATGAGCAGCAGCACCGGCTTCGAGGGCACGAAGCGCACCAGGGCGAAGATGACGGCGGCGACGAGCGAGGCGGCGGTGAAACGCAGCACCACGGGAAGCAAGATGTAGCGCCGCCAGAAAAACACCCGCGCCACGTTGGAAACGATCTGGGCGACGCCGTGCAGCACCATCGCCTGCGCCACCGGCAGCAGGTAGATCAGGCCGCCCATGAGCACGATGCCGCCGGCGACGCCGAACAGCCCCGAAATGAACGAGGTCAGCGTCACCAGCGCCAGGATGGCGGCGGTCACCAGCATGGATGCGCGGGGGCGAGCAATGACATCGTCTTGGCGGGGCGTCTGTTTCGATTAGGGGGGACGGAAATCGGGGCCGGAAGCGCGGTCGAGGTTGACGCGCCGGGGCCGAACGGTCAAACTTTTTCCCGCGCTGGCGCCCAAGAAACGTCAAATGCAAGCGGCGCCAGTCCAGGGAGGACCGCCATGACCCTTTTCCACGCCACGCCCAGCCGCCGCGCCATCGTGCGCGGCCTGGCCGCCGCCGCCGCCGCGGCGGCAGCGCCCGCCGTCATCCGGCGCGCGGAAGCGGCGTTCCCCGAGCGCACCATCAAGGTCGTCGTCCCCACCGCCCAGGGCGGCGGCGCCGACCGCATAGCGCGCGCCTTCACCGACGCCTGGCGCAAGGCGCTCAACGTCGCCTTCGAGTACGATTTTTTCCCCGGCGGGGCCGGCCAGGTGGGCTATGAGATTTTCACCACCAAGCGCGAGAAGGACGGCCACAATTTGCTGTTCGGGAACATGGGGCCGGAAATGATCATGTACGCGCTGCAGAAGCCGCCCTACAAGTTCCCCGAGGATTATTTCTATTTCTGCCGCATCGACGTGGACGACAGCGCCATTTATGTGCGCAACGAAAGCCCCTTCAAGCGCATCGAGGACGTGGTGGCGGAGGCGAAGAAGCGGACGGTGAACGTGGCCACCAGCCGCCTGCCCCATCCGGGATCCATCGGCGTGCTGGCGCTGGGCGAAGCGACATCCGCCAAGTTCAACCTGGTGCCCTATGGCGGCGGCAACCCGACGATGGTGGCGACCCTGAACGGCGAGGTGGACTGCGGCGTGCTGCCGGTGGCCGAGCCGATCAAGCTCGGCGACAAGTGCCGCACGCTCGGCGTTTTCAACAACACCAACATCCTGGCGGCCAAGACTGGCAACGCGCCGCCCATCAACAAGGTGTTCGGCACCAAGATACCGGATCTTTATTCCTCGCGCGGCTGGGGCGTTCATACCGAGTTGGCGAGTAAATTCCCCGACCGCTTCCAGCGCCTGAACGAGACGGCGAAGCAGGCCTTCGCCGACCCCGGTTTCCGCGACATCTATGAAAAAACCGGCGGTTCGTGGGAGCAGGTGAGCTACGGCGACCGCGCGGTGTGCACCGAATACGCGCAAGGCATGGTGGATCTCGCCAACCGCTACAAAACGCTGTTGAGCGCCAAGTCGTAAGCGGCGGTGGCCAACGATCCGGGAGGCGAGGCCGAGGTGAAACCAAGCCTTGGCGGCGAATTGGTGCTGCCGGTCCTGGGTGTCGCCTTCACCGTCTATTACTTCGCCTCGGTGTGGAACCTGG
>CAZIVY010000015.1:0-1912 GCA_964542505.1 uncultured Rhodospirillaceae bacterium | reverse complement strand
CGCCGACGGCGGCGTTTTTCGCCAATCCCAGGAGCGAGCGGACGAAGCTTTTTCTCAGCCAGATACTGTCGCACTGACTGGACCTTGGCTCGCGGACGTTGGCAGCCGCGATGACTTCGCGGCGGACGCCCGCCGCCCGCGTCGAAAACATCGCAAGCTTTCAGCTCCGCATCCTTTCGCCCTCGGCGTCGAATAGCGGCTTGGTGGCGCGGCGCGCGGCCTTTCGCTCGCCGATGATCTCGACCTCGAAGCCATCCATGGCCTCGGCGACATCGGCGGTTACATAAGCCAGCGCAATGGAAACGCCGACGGTGTGCCCGAAGCCGCCGGACGTCACCCAGCCGACAACCTTGCCGCCGTGCCATACGGCTTCGTCGCCGACGGCGTCGGCTTCGGTTTCGTCAATCGCCAGCGTGATGAGGCGCCGCTCGCCGCCGCGCTCCCTTTCTTCAAGCGCCGCGCCCCGGCCCATGAAGTCTCCCTTCTTGAAATTGACGAAGCGGGCCAGGCCGGCCTCTCCGGGGCCATAGATCGGACGATACTCGCGGGCCCAGTTTCCGAAACTTTTCTCCAGCCGCATGGAGTGAAGGGCGCGGGCGCCGAACAGCCCCAAGCCAATGTCGGCTCCCGCTTCAACCAGTGTATCGAACAGAAGGCGCTGATAGTCCGGCGTGACCCAGATTTCGTAGCCGAGATCGCCGGTGAACGAGATGCGGCCGACCGTCGCCGGGATCATGCCGAGATCGAGGCGGCGGACGGAAAAGAACGGGAAAGCCGCGTTCGACATGTCGTCGCGCGTAAGCCGCCGCAGCAGTTCCCGCGAACGTGGCCCGGCGATGGAGAACCCAACGAGTTGCGTGCCGAGCGCGCGAATGACGACGCCAGCCGGCGGCAAATGGGCCTCGAACCAGCGCATGTGATAGCCCTCGGCATGGCCGGTACCGAAAAGCAGGAAATCGTTTTCCCCCCATCGCGCCACGGTGAAATCGCCGATGAGCTTGCCGCGGCGGTTCAGCATGGGTGAGAGCGCAATCCTTCCAACCGCGGGCAGGCGGCCGGCCAAAATATGTTCAAGCCACACCGCCGCCTTCTCGCCCACGACCGAATATTTCGAGAAGGTCGATGTCTCGATCATGCCCACCGCCTCGCGGACGACGCGGCATTCGGCGGCGACGGGTGCATGCGCGTTCGAGCGCCGCCAGGTCACGTCCTCGACCGGCGCCATGCCCTTTGGCGCGTACCAAAGCGCGTGTTCGAGACCATAGGCCGCGCCGAACACGGCGCCACGTTCCTTCAACCGGCCGTAAACCGGCGTGGTACGGAGCGGACGCGCCGCCGGCAATTCCTCGTTCGGGAAACGAATGCGAAAGCGGCGGGAATAGTTCTCGCGCACCTTGGCGTTGGTATAGGCCATGGTTGCCCAGTCGCCGTAGCGCGACACATCCATCGCCCAGACGTCGAACCCCGGATCGCCGTCGGTCATCCAATTGGCGAGGGCGAGGCCGACGCCGCCGCCCTGGCTGAACCCGGCCATGACCGCGCACGCGACCCAATAGTTTTTCAGGCCGCGAACCGGCCCGACGAGTGGATTGCCGTCGGGCGAAAACGTGAAAGGCCCGTTGACCACGCGCTTGATGCCGGCGCGCTCGATGGCCGGAAAGTGCCGGAAACCCACCGCCAGCGACGCGGCGATGCGGTCGAGGTCGTTGGGTAGAAGCTCATGGCCGAAGTCCCATGGCGTTTCACGCTCGGACCAGGGCACGCCGTTGCGCTCGTAGGTGCCGAGCAGCATGCCCTGGCCCTCCTGGCGCATGTAGATCTCGCCCTCGAAATCGATGATGTGCAGCATCTCGGCCGGCGACGCCTCGACCTCCGGAATGGCTTCCGACACGATGTACTGGTGCTCCATGGC
>CAZIVY010000014.1:0-3336 GCA_964542505.1 uncultured Rhodospirillaceae bacterium | reverse complement strand
ATATTATCGAGGTCGTTGATCACCCGCCATCCGCCGCCGCCGGCGGCGACCTTCGAATGCCACTTTTCAAGCCGCTGCATGTATTCGCGCGGATCGAGATTGTCGCTGCGCAACTTGGTGACGTTGAGGGCGACGACGTCGAAGCCCTTGAGCGTCAGCGGGATGTTGCGGACATAGCCGCTTGCCAGGTCTTCCTGCATGTCCGAGTAGATGAGGACGGTCTTCTGCCCTGGGTTCTTCTCGTTCAGGTACTCGATCGCCTGCAGCAGGCCGCCGGTGATGTCGGTATGGGGCGCCGGCCGCATTTCCTTGATGAACCTGTCGATCTTGCCCTTGAACTGGACCTTCTGCTGATTGGCCACCGACGGGCGATCGTCGAAAGTGACGCGGGCGACGATGTCCTTTTCGGTGAAGCTGCCGGTGTCGATGCGCGCCACGGCGAAGGAATCGCCGGGGTTCAGGGCCGACAGCAAGGCGTTGATGATGATCTGCGCCTGCTTCAGCTCCAGGCTGTAGGTGCCGGAGGTGTCGAGCAGCATGTAGACGCCGCGCCCGCGCCGGGGCGAATCCGAGCATGCCGCCAGCGCCAGCGCGCAGGCCAATGAGAAGACGATGTGTCGGCGCATGGAATTACCCTCCTGGGGGGCTGACCGGATTAGACCGGCTGCACGCCGTGCGGGGGCAGGCCGTGGGGCGGCAAGCCGCGGCCGGGGCCACCGCCGCTGCGGCGTACGCCGCCGCTGCGCTTGACGACCATGCCTTCGATCCACAACGGGGCGAAGATGACCACGTCATAGGCGTCGACCATGAAACGCCCCACGTGGCGGCAGCCCAGGCCCAGCACGCGCATGACAACCGCCAGCGCGCGCAGGAACCCGCACAGGCAGATGCCGAGCACGGTACGGAGCGAATGGACGAAGGTTTCCATCGGAATGGCGACGAAGGTCAGGGCGTAGGGAAGGATGAAGCCCATGCCCATCTGCGCCGTGGTGGTGATCCAGCCGGAGGCGCTACCGCTATGGGCGCCGGTTTCGCCACGCAAGGCGGCGCTGGTGGCCAACCCATCCTGCATCAGCACTTCGCGCATGAACGCCAAGCCCGCCTCGACCGAGGCCAGCAAGGTGAGAATCGTCAGGGTGATGTACACCATCCGCACGCGCGTCTTGTCCGCCAGCGCCCCGATCACCGGGAACAGGCGGGTGATGCGCAAGCTCTCCATGAGGAACAGGCCCATGGAGATTTCAACCAGGATGATGACCAGGGCGGCGATGTCGGAGGTCTTGAAGCCGGCGACGTAGCTGCTGCCGCCGACCATTTCGGCCATCGGCCGCGCGATAAGCTGGAAGTTGATCAAGGCGCCGCCCACGGCGACCGAGAGCACGAAGGCGGAGACGAAGAACTGCACGATCGACGACGACGACAGCATGCGCTCGGCGCGATCGGACTTGGCGTTGATGTTCTTGTATTCGTCCATGTAGCGGTCGACGGACTTGCTGCGGTCGAGCAGGCTGGTGATCTTGTGCTCCACTTTGCCCAGCGCCTCGGTCGCCTTGCGCCAATGGGGCGTCATCGACTCGAGATGCTTGTGGCGCTGCTGGGTGGCCGCGCGGTAGGCGCCGATCGCCTGCTCCTCGGCATGAACCAGCGAGGTGTGGATGTTCTCGAGGATCTTGGCCACCATCGCGTCGCCCTTCGACTCGACGTCGGCCACCGCCTTGACGGCGCCCACCCAGCCCGGCGCCGCCGGGGGCACCTGCTTGCTCTTGCCATGGTCTTCCTCGATCTTGGTCACCTGTTCGCTCAGCGACCGGAACAAGGTGGGGACAGCGGAAAGGTCGCGCTTCACCGAGGCATCGACACGCTCGAATTCGCGCTCGACCGTGCGCTCGGCCGCCTCGCGGCCGGCGGCCAGCAGCACCTCGCGGTTGCGCAACACCAGGTTGCGCTCGGCGCGCTTGATCGAGCTCGCGCCCAGGCGAAGGCCGTGATGGAGCACCTGCGCCAGCGACAGAATGAGGCGGTGAGCCGGCAGGCGCGCCATGTAAAGACAGAACACGCCAATGACAATGGCGGCGATCCAACCGAGCGCCGAACCGGGAAACGCGGCGAAGCTACCGAACACGCGCATGGCTTCCATCCTTTTGCGCCGGGCTGACGCGGAAACTGGGATACGGCGGCACCCTGTGCGCCGCCATGGCAGAGTATCCCAGCCAAAAGTGTGGAAGCGGTTAAACGACCGCGATTAACTATATGAAATTTCTAGTAAAATTGCCGTAAACCGCGTTTTTCGCCGGATTCCGCGTTTAGCAAGAGGCGCAGGGAGGGTCCCTATTATTGTCGCCACGCGTTGGCGGCAGGAGCGAAAATAACGCCGACGCCATCAGGCGCTGAAAGCGGGGGTCGCGCGGCCCATCGCCCACCGGACCTTCGGCCACCGCCCAAGACGCCGGGCGCTCGGAGGCGCAGAGCGCCATCGCGATGCGTGTCTCGCCGCCGGCGGGGCGAACGGGCAGGGTGCCAAGCCTGGCGCACAAAGCCTGTTCGGCGGCGCCGGGCGCATCGGTGAAGGCAAGAACAAGGCGAATGTTGCTCGCCGTTCCAGGGCCGGGGCGGGTGGTGAGGCGGGCGGGGGCAAAATATTCGGGCAGTCTAAGCGCGCCGGCGATGCTCTCGGCGTCGGTCGCGGCGGCAAATGGATTGCCGGCGATTTCCACCGCCATTTCGCCGTTCTTGGAGGCGTAGGCCACCAGGCCAGGCGTATAGAGCGCCGCCTGATCCATGTAGCTGACGCGATCGAGGCCCGCGCAAGCCGCCAATGCCAGCGCGGCGCAGGGAAGAAGAAATACCGCACGCATAGGTTTGCTCCGCCCGTCCATCCTGTATGGCCTGAGATTACGCCCGGCGGGGCCGGCGTTCAATACGACGCGACCGGGATACATGCTCTGGCCTTCGACTTGCGACCGTTCGCCTCGGGGAGCGGCCCGAGCGAAACGCGGGGCGCGTCTCGAAAGGCTGAGCTGAGCATTCGCGGTGCGCGGTTCGAGACGCCGCGCGCAGCGTGCTTGGCGCGCAAGACGCGCGGGGGGCGCGCCGCCCTCACCGCGAACGGCCAATCGATCTGGCCTCGGGAATCAGACGTCGAGATCGCGGGCGAAGTCGGCGTTATCCTGGATGAATTTGAGGCGCAGCTCGGGCTTCCGCCCCATCAGGCTTTCCACCAGCTTGTCGGTGGGCTTGGACGGCTTGGCGACGACCACCTTGAGCAAGGTGCGCCGCTTCGGGTCCATGGTGGTTTCCTTCAACTGCGCCGGCGGCATTTCGCCCAGGCCCTTGAAG
>CAZIVY010000013.1:0-13580 GCA_964542505.1 uncultured Rhodospirillaceae bacterium | reverse complement strand
GGACGCCGTACTGGCGGAGCTCGGCGAGGGCGCTCGCGATATAGCCGGGGATGTTGGCGCGCTCCCCCTCGCGCCGTTCGTCCTTGCAAGGTATGGAGCCGCGAAGCGGATCCATGATGTCGCGGTCGAACTCGGCCAGCGCCGGGGTGGCGCAGTCGGCGGCGACGAGATCGGCATGGGTAAGACCGACATGCACGCCGAACTCGACCGCCTTGCCGCGGGCCATGAACGCGCTCGGCGGCGTGCGCAGCTTGAGCAGGCGTTCCATCACCCATAGCGCCGGTTCCGCGGCCCACAGGTTCAGGGACGACGCCGACAGATGCTCAATCCCGTGGCGGCGGAAGGAATCGGCTGTCATCGGTGCTGCTCCAGGTTGTTTAACGACACGGCGGTTTTGATCGCGAGATAGGCGGTGCGGCTGTTGTCGAGGCGCGTCTGGGCGAGATGGACACGCCCCGCGGCCGCCAGGGCCATGGCCCGGTCGGCGACGCGGGACAGTTCCTCCCGCAGCGGCGCCGGCAGAAGCGATTGGCCGGGATAGCGGTCGATGGCGAGCTGGCCCACGTGATAGGCGTGCCGCTCTCCCGGCCGGGCCTTGTCCAACCAGGCGACGAGGGCCGCCTCGGTGGCGGCAATGCCGGGGGTGGGGATGAAGCCCGCGATCATCTGTATCCCGCCGCTGGCTCCGCGCCGCCCGCCGTGCTGCGGCGCAACTGCGCGGTCTCGTAGGTCTCGATGTCGTCCAGGCGGTAGATCACCCGGCCGCCGATCTTGAGGTAGCGGGGTCCCTGGCCCAGCCAGCGCCAGCGCTCCAGCGTGCGCGGGCTGATGCGCCAGCGAGCCGCCAGCTCGCCCTGGTTGAGGTGCTCGACCTTCGGCGGAGCAACTTTCGGGTTTCCTAGCGGCATGGCGGCTCTCCCTCGGTGCGGGCGCGGCGCCGAGGCCGGGTTTCGAAGCCACGGATGAAGGCGAGCACGCGGTCGACGGTGGCCAGCGTCGGCGAACGGCCGCGGCGCAGATTGAGGACGAAGGAACGATCGCCCACCGCCTGGCGGCCGAACTCGCTCGGCTTGAAGCCGGAGGTCGCGAGGAAGGCCTCGATCTGGGCGCGGAACTCTTCGCTGACGGTCGGCATGACAGGAGGCATCAAATCGATGTGACGCTATTGCGTCAAATAGAAAAGGTTGTTAATTTCCTACATCGACGAATCAAGGGGATAGGCCATGCAACTTGACCCGGTGCGCCTGCGGGTGCTGAAGCTGATCAAGGAACGCAAGCCGCCCAGCGATTTGAAGAACACCTCGCTGGCCATCGGCCGCAACGCCGTCTACATGCACCAGTTCGTGTTTCGCGGCACGCCGAAGGTGCTGGCCGAGGACGTGCGCGCCGCCCTCGCCGGCTATCTCGGCTGCGACGAGGACGCGCTCCGGCATCGCCTGATCCCGCGGCGCAAGCCGCGCGCGGCGCGGCAGGCGCCGGAGCCGCGGGCGGCGTCCGGCTCAGGCCCGCCGGCGGGTTATGCCAGGGTCGCGGAGATCGACGTCCGCGCCGCGGCCGGCGCCGGCGCCGTCCACGACGGCCTGGAGGAGGTCCGCGGCACCTGGCTGTTCCCGGAGCAACTCGTCCGCCACGAACTCAGGGCCAGGCCCGAGGATCTGCGCATCATCACCATCGACGGCGATTCCATGGAGCCGCTGCTCTCAAGCGGCGACCGCATCGTCATCGACACCAGCCAGCGGGTGCCGGCGCCGCCCGGCATCTTCGTCATCTGGGACGGCCTCGGGCTGGTCGCCAAGCGGATCGAGCACGAGCCGAACTCCGACCCGCCCAAGGTGGTGATCAAGTCGATCAATCCCGACTACCAGACCTACGAGCGCCCGGCCGAGGAGGTGAATATCGTGGGGCGCGTCGTGTGGGCGGCGCGGCGGCTGTAGGAGGACCGCCATGCGGCGCCATCTGTTCACGGTGACGCGCGCCGGACGGCCGGTGGCGGTGGTGCTGGCGCGCGAGTTCGCCGATGCGGTCGGCATTGCCGCGCGGCTCGCCGCGGTTGAGTCGGCGCCGGCCAACGATGGGCCAGCGCCTACGCCGTTCGCTGCCGCCGAGCTGCGCGCCCGGCGGCCGACCGCCGGCGAGCGCCGGCGCTTCGCCGTAGCCGCGTCGCGGCTGTGGGGCGAGGTGGCGCTGGTGGGGTTGGCGCTGTGAGGGTCACGCGCCGGGTTGTGGGGCTGTTCCGTCACGTACAGACCGGCGCGGCGGCAGCGGCTCGTTAAGTGAAATGGGCTCTCTGAGGTGGACCCCAATAGACCTGTTGCAAAAATGAGGGGATTCCCAAGGGCCGCGTGAGGTGATTCAAGGTGGAAGGGCGTTGGAGGCCCTTCCAATGGCGAAGTTTAACAGCGCGGGACTTCTCGGCAAGCGGCCGTTTCGGTCGTTGACCAGTGTGACGCCGGATCGGTTTCTGGCGATGAGCAAGAAGCTCCGGCCGCTGTGGAAACAGCGGATTGTGGAGCGAAAGAACCGTTCGGGCCGCCCGTGGGGCGTGGGCGGTCTTGACGATCATTTGCTGGTGCTTTTGATCCTCTATCGCTGCCACATCACGCAGGAATTCCTGGGCTGTCTTTTCGATGTGGACAAAGGGACGATCTCCCGGTCCCTGAAACGGATCGAAAATCTGGCGGTTGGTGTCCTGGGCGTCGCGCGGCGCATTGTCGTCAGCGCGGAAGAAGCCGAAGCCCTGGCCCCGGATTTAATCCGGGGTGGACTGCACGGAACAGGCGGTTTATCGGCCCTCACGCCAGCAACGCCGCTGGTATTCCGGCAAGAAGAAACGCCACACGATCAAGACCGAAATCATCGTCACCGCCAAGGGACGGATCGTCGCCGCCTCGCGGCCCGCGCCCGGGCGCGTTCATGACCTCGAATTGCGGCGGCGCGGGCGATCTCCACCCAAAGGTTCACGCCTTTACGCCGACAGCGCCTATCAAGGCTATCAGAACGACCACCCCGCGACGGACATCCCTTATAAGCGATCGAAGACAAAACCGCTGACCAAGGATGAGCGCGCTTACAACCACGCCATCAGCCGCTTCCGCGTGCGCGTCGAACACGCCATCGCCCGCCTGAAGTCCTTTCGCGTTCTCGCCGACAGATACCGCTATCCAAAAACCGCCTACGCCGCCAAGTTCGCCATCGTCGCCGGCATCGTCAATCTCGTCGCGGGCTTTTGAAGCCGCGGTGCTCCGCCCACATTGCGTCTCCCCTGCGCCCAAGCATTTTTGCAACAGGCCTAGTGGTGGCGGGAATGGGTTGACCGCCAGGCATTCCCGGGTGAACTCGTCGATCAGCGTCATGAGCCGAACCTTGCGGCCATCGTGCGTCTGGGCTTCGACGAAGTCGTAGCTCCACACATGATTGCGGCGCTCCGGTCTAAGCCGGATGCATGATCCGTCATTGAGCCAAAGACGGCTTCTGGGCTTGTGTTTCCGCCCCTTGCGGCGCCAGATGCGTTGCACACGGTCCGTGCCAACGTCCCATCCGGCATCGTTGAGCAGCGACGTGATCCGGCGATAGCCATGGCGGCCATACATGGATGCGAGCTTTATGATCGCTCGTGTCAGCGCATCTTCGTCCGCACGGACAATCGTTGTGTAACGCCGCGTACCATGTGGCTGCTCGACGAGCCGGCAGGCGTGACCTTCCGAGAGCTTGTACTTCTCCCGAGCCCGTTCGACCACCTGCCGACGCCGTTCGGGGCTTACAAGTTTCCCGAGGCGATATCCTTCAAGACCTGCTTCTCAAGCGAGAGGTCTGCGACCAGCCGCTTAAGCCGGGTGTTCTCTTTCTCCAGGTCCTTCATCCGCTTCGCCTGCTCAAGCCGCAGGCCGCCGTATTCTTTGCGCCAACGGTAAAAGCTCTGTTCCGAGATGCCGGCTTCCCGGCATGCGATCTGGGTCGACTTGCCTTGACCCATCGCGACTTCAATCTGGCGAAGCAGCGTCACAATCTGCTCCGCGCTGAATCTTTTCTTTGGCATGACCAAGCTCCTTTCCAAGACAGTTTCTAACAAACCGCTTGGTCCAAAAAAGCCCGGTCAGGTCAGCCGGAACTTGGCGCTCGGGGTTTTCGATCACTCCAAAACAGGCGATTGTTTTTGACAGGCAGGTTGCTTAGAGAGGTATGCATCCAAGGTGCGAAAGCGGAACATACCAGCATCACTGAGAACAAGTTCACCCAGTTCGCCGACGTCAAATCCTTGATCCAAGGCGGGCTTAAGCCAGAACCCCAATAGTTTTCGGTGATCAACCCAACGCCCATCCGCGTCTTGAAGACCTCGGACTGAAGACGTGAGCGCATGTATTCGTAGATTGGTGAACTCAGTTCGCAACTGGTCTTCCAAAAGAGAGATTTGATGGCTAGGGACTGACCCAAAGGTTCGTGTAAGTGCTCCGACAACAAGCACATTGCGATATGGAACAAACGTTACAACCGTCTCATATCCGTTTGTGCTTAGGAACATTGCTCGCAACGGAACATAGTTGCAAAGAACTCGGATCTTCGAAAGCATATTTAACGCGGTGACATCTAAGTATCTGCTTGGGGGTGATGTCCAATTTGCCTGGGATGACAAAATAATGGAGAGCAGATATTCGACATCGCTGTCTGTTAAGCCCAAGAAACCGTCCCGGAGAAGTTGACGGAGTTCGGTATTTTTTAAGTTGGGAGCACCGGGGTTGAGAGGTCGCAATCCTTGGAAATTCTCGCGGGATTTCTTGATATCGCTCGTCCATCGAGTTCCAGATGCAATGACTGTGTGAAGTGAGTCGCCAACACAGATGCCCGAGAAGCAGCCTTTCTGTTCCGCACGAGCAGCGATTGCGAGGCGCTGCACAGCTTCAGCGTCGCCTTGTGCGGCCGCTTTCTGGTACCAATCTCTCGCTTTAGAAACGTCAGCGGGTACGCCGAAGCCCTTATCGTGGAGAAATCCAAGCATGTGCTGAGCACATGCATCACCGGTATTTGCCAGAGGTTCCAATATCTGGAACACCGTGGGGTAGTCCTTGGAATTGTACGCAGCCATGGCCCAGTAAAAGTCTGATTGGCCGGACGAACGAGGCCCCTGAGCTTCGACCGACGGCGTCTGGGCTATCTTCTGCTTTAGCAGCCTCGCTTGTTCCTTGGCTTGGGCGATCTGGGTCGGGGTCATAGTTCTTGTGAATCCCACAACCCCCCTTTCTTGCTGCGCAATATCTCCCAATAAATCCAATAAACCCCTTGCTTGCTGCGCAATGTCGCGGTCGTCACTTGCTCCTGCAAGGGTCGCCCACATATAGGTTTTTACAACGTCGCGAGGTACGCACGCATAACCTTGACCGCTGTATATGCGGGCGAGCAGCAGGTGAGCCTTGGCATGGCCTTGATTGGCAGCTTTATGCACCCATGCCATCCCTTTATTGCAATCTTTGACTCCCCATTCCTGCACATAGAGGACACCCAAATTGTACTGACCTTCGGGGTAGCCTTGTTCGGCCGCCATGAGGTGCCAGCGTTCTGCCTTGCGGGCATCGAACTCCACGCCCCAAGCATTTTTGTACAACTCGCCTATCATGGTTTGCGCGCGGGCATCACCGTTATTAGCTAAGGGCAACCACAGTTTGTAGGCCGCGGCGTAGTCGGCTTGTCCATATAGGTCCACCCCGCGCTCGTAATCCCCGCTTGTCTTTGTCGCGGCAACATTTTTGGATCGCTGTCCGGTGCAAGCGGGTGTCGCCGCGCTAGTTTGTCCTTTTGCCAGCGTTGTCTGGGAGGGAGGGCCAGTCTGTCGCCCGTAAACAGGCTGCTCGATGACGTTCGTTTGTGGTTGTGTGGTAGCGCCAGAACCGCTGGTGGCAGCCGTAGGTAGTTGGGGAGCAGCTGCGGCAAGCGCATTCCGCAAGTCTAGGCCTATCTTATTCCACAGGAGGGGACTCTTCTCATGGCTGTAGTACGCCTCATGCGCCTTACCGTCTCTGATTTCAGAATACGGTAACTGGATGTCTTTCTTGCCGAGTTCTGGGATTGCGTTCGAGATGCCGTCCTCCTCGATCCAGTAGTTGCGCCACTCACGGACGGGCTCTCTCATAGCGGACGCGCCACGCCAATCGATGTGCTGACGCGCTTTCATCAGGGCAATGGGGTTTCTTGAGTTTAGAGGCGATCCGAACGTGATGAGTTGATCAACGTCCCCCTGCTGTAACGTTCCCTCCCGATACAGCTCGTCTATGGCACGGTACGCAAGGACGCTGCCCCAGCTATGGGCGACGATTGCCAACGGCCTCTTATCCCGACGTGCCATCTGGGCGACCAAGCGTGTGATCCCTTTGACGCTGTCAATGAACTTCGGGGTGTCTGCGTAATTGCCGCTCCATGGAGCGTAATGAACGTCCTTATCGTTGACGAAATCCCACGCGCTCTTGATTGCCGGTTCGAGATAGCTGATAGCGCGCCCTTCGATGAGGAGCCCGGACAACGCTTGCAGTTCCTGACTCGCCCAACGGTCAATACCATCGATAGCGAGAATTATTGGCGACGGAATCTGTGATGCCGCCATTCGCAACCTGGTGATCAGCCCATCGGAAACTTGCCCATCAGGCAAAAGCCCTTGCGCGCGCTGAAACGCCTCAATCGCGCGACGCGTATTTCCGCCGTAGACGCCATCTCCAGGTCCGGGGTCGTAACCCAATTGGGTAAGGAGCGTTTGGGCTTCCGCTATCAACTGATTGGTTGAACGAGCAACCGGTTCGCCAGCTTTTGCCGCGGGTTCGGATGCCGGTTGAACATTCGGAACGGGGTTGGTGGGTGTCTGCGCCACAGAGGTAATGGGTACCTGCTGTTCCTGCTGGACCACCCACCATCCGCTGGGCTGTCGGCACGCCTTGCCCTCGTACGCCAGACTTTGGCCACCAGCACTCCATGTCCTGCGGAACATTCGGCAGGTATTCCCTCCCAGGTACTCATGGGCTGTAAGCGGGGTAATGACCCCGGAGGATCCCGTCGTAGGGTTGTGCCATTGGGTGTCGCGACTGACGCCACCGGTTTCCAGGGCCGTGCTGAGAGCGGTCAAGATATACAGAGTGTCCGGCGAGCCTTGGGAGGGGCTCGGCTGAGATGTCGGTGTCTGCGGCTGCGAGGGCTGGGGGTCTTGTTGCGGGGAACCAGGCTTAAGTACGTCGCGGAGTGCCCGGTTTAGAAAATCCTGGAATGGGTTCTGCTGCGCCTGAGCGTCAGAGACGCCCATCGACATCGATAACAGTACCGGAATGAGCCAGCGCCGCATGTGCCGCCCTCCCTAGGTCAAAGAGGACTAGACCTTCTCGCGGCGCTGTGAGTCGGTTTTTCTTCGTTCCCGCCGACGTATGTTCGCCGCAGTCAACGCACCCTGTAATGTTTCAACGCTACCACACAGTTCACCCAAATACTAATTGGTCGCGCTCGTCCGATTACGCACGATTGCGCTCCCGCTTGCTCCCCCCGTGCTCCCCCGGGCGGGGCGGCGATCATCGCGATGATCGCCGCCGCCGGCTAACCCTTTGACTTCCTTGGTGCCCCTGGCCGGACTCGAACCAGCACGTCCTTGCGAACAACAGATTTTGAGTCTGCCGCGTCTACCAATTCCGCCACAGGGGCACGACACCGAAACAACGGACCGCGATCCTAAAGCATGATTTGGCCCTACGGAACAAGCTGAACGTTGGCCCCGTTTACGCCCCCGAAACGTTTTTGACCCAATGTCGCGGCGGCGGCGGCAAAGGGGTAAAACCATGGGACGGCCTATCGATCCTCGATCCAAGGAGCTATCGCGGCCGGGTTCGCCCGCGGCGCATTCGGCCGTCACGCGGGCGGTCGCGGGCGATCACGCCGGCGCCTGGTCATGGCACGCCGCCACTGGTTCGGCCGGCATTCTCGGCCTGACGCTGGCGCCACGCCGGATCGCGCTCTGGCTGCTGGCCATCGTGGCGATGATCGTGACCATGCACGGCGTCACCCAGACCATCCGCTTCACCACCGGCTACGATTCGATTTTCGGATTGATCCCGCTGTTCGACATGTACGAGGAAGCGAACCTGCCGACCTGGTTTTCCTCGCTCAACCTCTTTTTGGCCGCCGTGCTGCTCTATGTGAACGCGCAGGCGGCGCGCATCGCGGGCGAGCGCTGGCGCAAGCATTGGCTCGGCCTGGCGGGCGTGTTCCTGTTCCTCTCCATCGACGAAGCGGCCATGCTGCACGAAAAGATCGGCGCCATCTTCAAGGCCGCCATCGGTTCCGACGGCATGCGCTCGGCCTGGATGTACCCCTTCGTCGCCATGGCAGGCGTCCTGGTCATCGTCTACGTGCGGTTTCTGTTGGCGCTGCCGGCCTTCTACCGAAACATGTTCGTTCTGGCCGGGTCGATCTTCGTCGGCGGCGCGGTGGGGCTCGAATTCATCGAGGCCAAATACGCCTGGGTGACGCCCTCGGAACTGGCGACCTTCTCGCTGCTGGTGGGCATCGAGGAGGCGATGGAAATGAGCTCGATCGTGCTCTTCGTTTTCATCCTGCTGCGCCTGCTGCAGGACCGCCTGGCCGGGCTGCACGTCACCGCCCGCCACTGATCGCCCCGCCGCCGGCCATCAATCGCCTGGCCGCCGGCCTGGGCCGGCGGTCTACAATCCACCAACGCCGCGCTCTACAATGGCCATCCTAAGGACGGACCAGATGGAGGCGCGCCATGACCAAAACCAGGGCGGTTCCCGCCCGCGTGACGCTGGCGGAGGCCAGCCAGGCTCCGCTCTCGCCCGGCCGGCTGTCGGCCTTGCTGCTTAAGCATGGGAGCATGGAGCTTCGCTACTACGCGCCGAAGGGCGATGACCCGCAGACCCCCCACGACCAGGACGAGATCTACATCGTGGCGTCGGGTAAGGGCTTTTTCGTGCGCGGGCCGGAGCGCGTCGCCTTCGGCCCCCAAGACGCGCTGTTCGTGGCCGCCGGCGTGCACCACCGCTTCGAGGATTTCAGCCCCGAATTCGCCGCCTGGGTGGTGTTCTATGGCCAGAAGGGCGGAGAGGCCGCCCTCGATCCATGAAACTGGCGCGCGCCGCCGGTTATTCGGGTAAGCCGCTCGACGCCAAACTGGGGTTGAAGGCGGGCTGGTCGGCGCTGTCGATCGGGGCGCCGGCGGCGCTCTTGGCGGCGGTGAGCCGCCCTGATTTTGGCTGGTCGGCGGCCATCGGAGCGGGCGAGGCGCCGCCCGCCGCCATGCCGAAACTCGATCATGTCCATCTTTTCGTCGACCGCGGCGCCGGCCTGGCGCGCTATCTTGGGCGGCTGCGGGCGCGGCTGCAACCGGCGGGGCAAATCTGGGTGTCGTGGCCGAAGCGGGCGAGCGGCGTCGCCACCGATCTGAGCGAAGACGTGGTGCGTGGGGCGGCACTCAAAGCCGGTCTGGTGGACGTCAAGGTGTGCGCGGTGGATGACGTCTGGTCCGGCCTCAAGCTGGTCATTCCGCTAGCCCAGCGCCGCTGAGCGCCATCCGGCGCCGCCCCCACACTTTACATTAAGGGGTTTGTGCCCTACTCCCCGCGCATGTTCGCGCGCCTCTACGATTGGACCATGAAACAGGCCGCCGGCCGCCGCGCGGTGCCGGCGCTGGCCGGCATCTCCTTCGCCGAGTCCTCGTTCTTCCCCATTCCGCCCGACGTCATGCTGGTGCCCATGTGCCTGGCGGACCGGGCGCGCGCCTTCCACTTCGCCATGGTGTGCACCGTCTCGTCGGTGGCCGGCGGGGTGTTCGGCTATGCCATCGGCTATTTCCTCTTCGAATCCATCGGCCGCGCGATCGTCGATCTCTATGGCCTGAAGACGGGATTCGACACCTACCAGCAGGCCTTCGCCAAATGGGGCTTGTGGATCATCCTCATCAAGGGGTTGACGCCCATCCCCTATAAAGTCGTCACCATCGCCAGCGGCGTCGCCGCCTTCGACCCGCTGGTGTTCGTCGCCGCCTCGATCGTCACCCGGGGCGCGCGCTTCTACCTGGAGGCGGCGCTGCTGTGGCGCTACGGCGCCCCCATCCGCGCCTTCATCGAGCGGCGCTTCAACCAACTGACCTGGATCTTCCTCGTCTCGCTGGTGGGCGGCTTCGTCGTCATCCGCTTCGTGTTCTGAGGCTCGTTGCGCTGGCGCCCTTAGCCCTTCCCGACTAGATTCAGGCGCATGGGATCGCTTGTTGATTTTTGGCCGCGCCAGGCGCCGGCGCTTCTGCTTCTCGCCAGCGCCGGGGCGCTGATCTTCGTTTTCGTGGCGCAATACGCCTTCGGGCTCGAGCCCTGCGTGCTCTGCCTCTATCAACGCTGGCCTTACGCGGCCGCCATCCTGCTCATGGGGGCGGCGGTGGCGGCGCGACCTTTAATGCGGTCGCGGCTATTGCTCCTGGCGGCGCTTGTCTTCGCGGTGGGCGGGGGCATCGGCGTCTTTCACGTGGGGGTGGAACAACGCTGGTGGACGGGCACCGAAGCCTGCCAGGGCGGCGGGCCCGCGGAATCGGTGGAGGAGTTGCGCCGGCAGTTGCTGGGGCGCAAGCCCGTGCGCTGCGACGACGTGGCGTTCTCGTTCCTCGGCCTTTCCATGGCCGGATGGAACGTCGTGCTTTCCGGCGCGCTGGCGGCGTTGAGCGTCGCCGCCGCGCGCGGCCGAGGCCCGGCATGAGCGGCAAGATGACGGCGGAAAATCGCTTGCCGGGCGATCCCGACCATCAGGCGCTGGTGGAGCGCTTCCTGCGCGTCGATCAGGCGGGGGAATATGGCGCCACCCGCATCTATGCCGGGCAGCTCGCGGTGCTGGGCGACCGGAAAACCGGGGCGGTGGAGGAAATCCGCCGCATGGCGGAACAGGAACGCCGCCACCTGGCGCGCTTCGACCGCCTGATGGTGGAACGCCGGGTGCGGCCGACGCTGCTGTCGCCCATCTGGCACGTGGCCGGATTCGCGCTCGGCGCCGCCAGCGCCATGCTGGGCCCCAAAGCCGCCATGGCGTGCACCGAGGCGGTGGAGGAAGTGATCGACGGCCACTACGCGGCCCAAGCCGCGGCCTTGGGCGAGGACGAAGCGGAACTGCGGCGCGAGATCGAGGAATTCCGCGGCGAGGAAATTGCCCACCGCGATACGGCGCGCGAGCACGGGGCGCGCGCGGCGCCGGGCTATGCGCTGTTAAGCGGCGCGGTCAAGACCGCGTCGCGCCTCGCCATCTGGCTCAGCGAGCGGGTGTGATCCGCGCCTAAGGCTCCAGTACCGTGTCCCAGTAAAGGAAGTCGCGCCAGGTTTCGTGCAGATAGCGCGGCGGGAAGGCGCGGCCATTCTCGCGCAATTGATGGACGGTGGGAATGCGCGGCGGGTGGCGGGGGATCATCCGCGATTCATGCGCCAGGCGGCCGCCCTTGCGCAGATTGCACGACCCGCAGGCGGAAACCACGTTTTCCCAGCAGGTGACGCCGCCGCGCGAGCGGGGCACCACATGGTCGAAGGTGAGTTCGCGGGTGTCGCCGCAATACTGGCACCGGAAGCGGTCGCGCAGGAAGACGTTGAAGCGGGTGAAGGCCGGGCGGCGCGCCGGGGCGATGTAGTGCTTGAGGCTGACCACGCTCGGCAGCTTCATCTGAAAGCTGGGCGAGTGCACCACGCGTTCGTATTCCGAGAGGATGTTGACGCGCTCGAGGAACACGGCTTTCACCGTTTCCTGCCACGGCCAAAGCGAAAGCGGAAAATAGCTGAGCGGGCGGAAGTCCGCGTTCAGCACCAGGGCCGGACAGTTTTCGGGCGACACCCTCACGTCACGTCACCTCGCACACGCCGCGCGCTCCACCGCGCCTGACAGGTGCGCCGATTCTGGCCGCTAAAGGCGAAAAAAGCCAGTTGTTTGTGGGCCTTGACGGCCTTGCGCCGCGCGCTCAAGCGCCCGTGGCGGGGGCGAAGGCGCTCCTGAGAAAATCGAGGGCGAGGTCGAGGCCGTCCTGGCCGATGCCGTGGCCGCCGCCGGGCGTGATGTGCCATTGCGCCGGCACGCCGGCGGCGCCAAGCCCGTTCAGCGCCGCATGCAGCGCCGGCAGCGGCACCACCTCGTCGGCGTCGCCGTGCACCAGCAGCACCGGCGGCCGGCAGCGCGCCTCGGCGGCCAGGCGGTCGGCGCCCACCAGCGCGCCGGAAAAGCCGACGATCGCCGCCGGTCCGGGATGGCGGCGAAGGCCCGCATGGAGAGCGATCATGGCGCCTTGGCTGAAGCCCACCAGGGCCAGTTTTTCGGGACCGAGATTCAGCCGCTTCAGTTCGGCGTCGAGAAAGCGGTCGAGCGCCGGCCGCGTTGCCTCCGCGCCCTCCAGCATGCCGCGGTAGACATCGGCGGCCCGCGCCGGGTCGCGGCGCAGCATGTTGGGGTCATAGGCGCTGAGGGAGAACCACTGCCGCCCGCCGCCCATGCCGGGTGGAAAACCGGGCACGGCTTCGGGCGCGTGGGGCGAGACGAAGGCCGCATCGGGCAAACGGCGCTGAAAGTATTGGCTAAGCCCGATCAGGTCGTTGCCGTCGGCGCCATAGCCGTGCAGGAAAACGATCAATTGACGCGCCGGCCCGCGGCTGGCCGGGGCGACGCGCGGGCCGTCAAGCTGGAGAGGTCGAGATGCCGGAGGCCGTGAGGGGCCACGAGGGAGGTTCATGGGCAAGCTTCCTATCCTATTGCCGGCTTGCCGTCATCGGTTAGTCTCGCCCCGTGGAGGGCAGGAACGCGGCCATGATCCGCTCATGCACGGCGGCCGATTTCGCCGCCATTCTTGCCGTCATCAACGACGGCGCCGAAGCCTATCGCGGCGCGATACCGGCCGGTTGCATGCACGAGCCCTATATGCCGGACGCCCATCTGGCGGCGGAGATCGCCGCCGGCGTCGTCTTTGCCGCGGAAGTCGCCGAAGGGCGCGTGCGCGGCGTCATGGGACTGCAGGACAAGGGGGACGTGGCGCTGATCCGCCACGCCTATGTCGCCACCGCCTGGCAGCGCCAGGGCATCGGCACGGCGCTGCTCGATTACTGGCGGCGGCGCACGGCGCGGCCGATCCTGGTCGGCACCTGGGCGGCGGCGCGCTGGGCGGTGGATTTTTATACGCGCCACGGATTCACCGTGGCGCCGGAGGCGGAAAGGAATCGCCTGCTCGCCGCCTACTGGACGGTGCCGCCGGAACAAGTCGCCCATTCGGTGGTGCTTGCCGATCACCGCGCCCGTAGCACGCGGTAATAGGCCCATAACAGCCGCGCCGCCGCGCCGCGATGGGGGCGCCAGGGTTCGGCCAGCGCGTCCATGGCCTTGACATCGGGGCGCGCGGAAAGGCCCTTCAAGGCGCCAACCGCGTGCTGCAAGGCGATGTCCTGGGCGGGCCAGATGTCGGTGCGCCCGAGGGCGAAGAGCAGATAGATCTCCGCCGTCCAGCGGCCGATGCCCTTCACCGTGGTCAGGTTCGCGATGGCGGCGGCGTCGTCGAGTTGCCCGAGGCCATCGAGGTCGAGCGCGCCGCCCGCCACCGC
>CAZIVY010000012.1:0-3211 GCA_964542505.1 uncultured Rhodospirillaceae bacterium | reverse complement strand
CACGGCGCAATCCTCGATGAAGCTCACCGGCTTTCCGTCGCCCTTCATCGACATCATGATGTTGAGCCCGGCCTTCCGCACCTCCCAGATGTCCTTCTGGAACGCCGGGTCCATGGCCTCCACCACGGCGCCGGGCAGGCCATGGTCGGCCATGAGCTGGCCGAGGTCCTTGAGCTTGCGGCGCGGGCCTTCGGCGTCGTCGCCGTCGAACTCCACCAGCAAAATCGCGTCCGGCTCGCCCTTCATGAACCGGCGCACGATGGGGGCGAAGCCGGCGCTGTCGCGCGCCAGCTCGATCATGGTGCGATCGACCAGCTCCACCGCCGCCGGCTTCAGCGCCACGATCTCGCGCGCCATCTCCATGGCCCGCCGGAAAGCGGGGAAGTGGCAGACGCCCAGCGCCCGCTGGCGCGGCAGCGGCGCCAGCTTCAGGTGGACCCGGCGCGTATAGGCAAGCGTTCCCTCCGATCCCACCAGCAAATGCGCCAGATTGGGCGAAGGCTGCGTCAGGCTGTCGAGATTGTAGCCGCCGACGCGGCGCAGCAATTTCGGGTAGCGGGCCTCGATCTCGCCGGCCTCGCGCCGGGCGATTTCAACCACGCCCGCCACGATCTCGCTGACGCGCGCCGGCGCGCCAAGCGCGGCGCCGTTCCCGCTAAGCGGACCGAACGCGGCCTGGGTGCCGTCCGCCAGCACCGCGTCGATGCCCAGCACGTTGTGCACCATGTTGCCGTAGCGGATCGACCGCGCGCCGCAGGAATTATTGCCCGCCATGCCGCCAAGCGTCGCCTGGGCGCTGGTGGATACATCCACCGGAAACCACAGGCCATGCGGGCGCAAGGTGGCGTTCAGCCGGTCGAGCACCAGCCCCGGCTCGACGCACGCCGTGGCCTTTTCGCGGTCGAAGGCGACGAGGCGGTTGAGGTGCTTCGATGTATCGATGACCAGCGCCCGGCACACCGTTTGCCCGCATTGCGAGGTGCCGGCCCCGCGCGCCAGGATGGGCACGCCTTCCTCGGCGGCGATCGCCAGCGCGGCGGCGGCGTCCTCCTCGCTCGCCGGCACGACGACCCCCAGCGGCTCGATCTGATAGATCGAGGCGTCGGTGGAATAGCGCCCGCGGCTGGCGGCGTCGAACAGGACCTCGCCCCGCATCGCCTTCCTCAGGCGCGCGGCAAGCCGTCCGTCGCCGGGTGTCGCCTTGGTCATAGCCATGCTGGAAATCGGGGTTGTTGCCTTGCGCGGGTCAAGCGGGCGAGTATAGGGCCTAGGCCGCTGGGTCGAAACAAAAGCCGGCGCCGGGTAGTGGGTCAGTTTGGGAGATTTCTCATAAGCGGAGGTGGCTTTGATCAGAAAAACCATCGCCTTATCACTGGCAGTCGCGTGCCTCTCCAGTTGTACCTTCATCGAGCCAAGTTGGAGCGGACCAAATCGCCCGATGGGGGTTGTCTATGATCGGGAGGCCGAGAAAGAGGCCCTTAAAGTTGATCTGGAGAACGCAAAAGATGCTTGCTTCCGCGAGACGGGCGCCAGCCGAACGCCCGGACTTTTGTTCGGCTATGGTCGGGCCTTCATAGACTGTATGCGCGCGCGTGGCTGGTGGACGGTTAGCAACCCTATGTAGATCACATATTCATACTGACCCACTACCCAACTGGCCACTAGGGTAGGCGCACGGCCATTGGGATTTCAAACTGAGACAGTGCCCGGCGCCGCGCCGGCAACTTAGTCGCTTTCAGGAGTCCGATGTCCGCACGTCCGCCCGTTCCCGCCAACGCCCCGCCCGGCCGCCGTGCCGGCCGCCATTTCCTGCAAATCCCCGGTCCGACCAATGTCCCCGACCGCATCCTGCGTGCCATCGACCGTGCCACCATCGACCACCGCGGCCCCGAATTTCCCGTCCTGGCGCGGGAGATTCTTGCTGGCCTGAAGACGGTGTTCCGCACCCGTGGCCCGGTGCTGGTTTTTCCCGCCTCCGGCACCGGCGCCTGGGAAGCGGCGCTGGTGAATACCCTTTCCCCCGGCGACCGGGTGCTGATGTTCGAGACCGGCCATTTCGCCACCCTCTGGCGCGACATGGCGGGAAGGCTCGGGATCGAGGTGGACTTTGTGCCCGGCGACTGGCGGCGCGGCGTCGACCCGGCGGCGCTGGAGGTGCATTTGACCGCCGACCGCGAGCGCCGCATCAAGGCCGTGGCGGTGGTGCACAACGAAACCTCCACCGGGGTCCGCAGCCGCATCGGCGACATCCGCCAGGCCATCGACCGCGCCCGCCATCCGGCGCTCTACTTGGTCGATACCATTTCCTCCCTTGCCTCCATGGACTACCGCCACGACGAATGGGGCGTGGACGTGACCGTCGCCGGCTCGCAGAAAGGATTGATGCTCCCTCCCGGGCTCTCGTTCAACGCCGTGTCCGACAAGGCGCTCGCCGCGTCGAAATCCGCGAAGCTGCCGCGCTCCTCCTGGAACTGGGAGGAGATGATCGCTTCCAACAAGGATGGCTGGTTCCCCTACACGCCGGCGACGAACCTGCTCTACGGCCTGCGCGTCGCGTTGAAGATGCTGCTGGAAGATGAAGGGCTCGAAAACGTCTTCAAGCGCCACGACCGCCACGCCGAGGCGACGCGCCGCGCAGTGCGCGCGTGGGGGCTCGAGATCCTGTGCGCGAACCCTGCCGAGTACTCGAGTTCGCTCACCGCAGTGCTCATGCCGGAAGGTCACAGCGAGATCGCGTTCCGGCAAGTGGTGCTCGACCATTTCAACCTCTCCCTCGGCTCGGGGCTGACGAAGCTCCGCGACAAGGTGTTCCGCATCGGCCACCTCGGCGACTTTAACGATCTCATGCTATGCGGAACCCTGTGTGGGGTGGAAATGGGGTTAGAGCTTGCCCGGGTTCCACATAAAAAAGGCGGGGCGGATGCAGCGATGGACTACCTCATGCGCGGCGAGCAGGCGCAAGTGAAGAGCGGCGCCAAGGCCCGCGCTGCCTGAGCGCCGCGCACTCGATAAGCGTGATAAGTGACGGGTGATAAGTGACAGGATTCCCACGCTTCGCGCGGTGCTTGTCTCCCGACCCCTATCACCTATCACTTATCACTCATCACGCATTTGACGGAGAGCGAGCTTGAAACTGCTCGAGCGAATCGGCATCGATCTGGGCCGCAAGATCCGCCTCGAGGAAGGCTTCGAGTGGGCGGCGACGAACGGC
>CAZIVY010000011.1:0-6135 GCA_964542505.1 uncultured Rhodospirillaceae bacterium | reverse complement strand
TTTTGACGGATCAGCTTTTCGATGTCGCGCAAATAGGCGCGCTCCTCGCCGTCGCAGAACGAGATGGCGATGCCGGCGGCGCCGGCGCGGGCGGTGCGGCCGATGCGGTGCACATAGCTTTCCGGAATGTTCGGCAGGTCGTAGTTGAAGACGTGGCTGATGTCGTCGATGTCGATGCCGCGGGCGGCGATATCGGTGGCGACCAGCACGCGGACGCGGCCGGCGCGGAAGTCCGCCAACGCGCGCTCGCGCGCCGGCTGCGACTTGTTGCCGTGAATGGCGTCGGCCATGATGCGGACGCGGTTAAGCTGCTCGACGACCTTGTTGGCGCCGTGCTTGGTGCGGGTGAATACCAGCGCCCGCTGGACCGCCGGATCCCTCAGCATTTCAGCCAGCAGCGCCGGCTTGTCGCCGCGAGAGACGAACAGCACCCGCTGCTCGATCCGATCCGCGGTCTGGGCGATGGCGGCCACCGCCACCTTCACCGGATTGCGCAGGATACTTTCGGCCAGGCGCGAAATGTCGTCGGGCATGGTGGCGGAGAACATCAATGTCTGGCGCTTCGTGGGCAGCAGGCGGACGATCTTGCGGATGTCGTTGATGAAGCCCATGTCGAGCATGCGGTCGGCTTCGTCGAGCACCAGGACCTCGATGCGGTCGAGGCGCGCATGCCCCTGTTCGATAAGGTCGAGCAGGCGGCCCGGCGTCGCCACCAGGATGTCGAGGCCGCGGGCCAAGGCACGCACCTGGGGATGCTGGCCGACGCCGCCGAAAACGACCGCATGGCTGAATTTGAGATGGCGGCCATAGGTGGCGAAACTGGCGTCGATCTGGGAGGCGAGTTCGCGCGTCGGGGCCAGGATCAAGGCGCGCATGGCGCGCGGGCCGGGGTTGCGGCCGTCGGTGGCGAAGCGCTGGAGCATGGGGAGCGCGAAGGCGGCGGTCTTGCCGGTGCCGGTCTGGGCGCAGCCCATGATGTCGCGGCCGGCCAGCACGTGCGGGATCGCCTGCACCTGGATCGGCGTGGGCTTGGAGTAGTTCTCGGCATTGAGTGCGCGCACGATGGGCTCAAGCAACTGGAAATCGGAAAAACTGGTCAAGATAGAGTTCTTTCTGTTGAAGCGACTGGCGACAAGCGGCGCGCGGCAATGGCCGACGCTGACCTGGGCTTGGGGGCAATGCCCGCAGGCGGTTGGTCGCCGATTAGCGGTGTCGCGGGGATTAAGAGGATGAATTGGGAGCGCTCGGACTTGGAAACGCCCCGGTACTTTCTTCGGTTAGGCTGGCCCGTGCGCTGCCGGGCGGCCCCTGTAAACGACGATTTTCTCGGGATGGAAGCGCCGCGGTCAAACGCCGATGAAGGCCGGGGACCGAGCGCCCTTGCGCAATCGCGAGAGGGAGAGACGTTGCCGCCTCTGCGCACTCACATGCGCCTTAAGCGCGCGAATGTCAAGGACGGTGTTGGCGCGGTAGCCCGTGCTCAGGTCTTTTTGCCGTTCCTTAACAGCACCTTAACGCCCGGCAATTCCTTCCCTTCCAGCCATTCGAGGAAGGCGCCGCCGGCGGTGGAGACGTAAGTGAAATCGTCGGCGACGCCGGCGTGGCGCAGCGCCGCTACCGTATCGCCGCCGCCGGCGACCGACAAAAGCTTGCCCGCCTTGGTCAGTTCCGCCGCCGCGCGGGCGACCGATACCGTCGCCCGGTCGAAGGGCGGGGTCTCGAAGGCGCCCAGCGGGCCGTTCCACACCAACGTCCGGCATTCCGCCAGCAGCTTGGCCAGCGCCGCCGCCGCCCGGGGTCCGATATCGAGGATTTTCTGGTTGGGGGGCACGCGATCCACGGGCACTGCTTTGGATGCGACGCCAGCCTTGAGTTCGGCGGCGACCACCACCTCGTCGGGCAGGACCACCTCGCCGCCACGCGCCTTGGCGATGGCCATGATCTCGCGGGCGGTGGGCGCCATGTCGCGCTCGCACAGGCTGGTTCCCACCTCGCGCCCTTGAGCGAAAAGAAAGGTGTTGGCCATGGCGCCGCCGACAATCAGGCGGTCCACCTTGCTCACCAGGTTGCGCAGCAAATCGAGCTTGGTGGAAATCTTGGCGCCGCCAACCAGGGCCGCGAGCGGGCGCTGGGGGCGTTCCAGCGCCGCCGCCAGATGGCGCAGCTCCGCCTCCATGTTGCGGCCGGCGGCGGCGGGCAACAGGCGCGCCAGCGCCTCGGTGGAAACGTGGGCGCGATGGGCGCAGGAAAAAGCGTCGTTCACGAAGATGTCGCCCAGCGCCGCGAGCGCGCGGGCAAACTCGGGGTCGTTGGCTTCCTCGCCGGCGTGAAAGCGGGTGTTCTCCAGCACCGCGACGCCGCCGGATTTGAGGCCGTCCACCGCCGCCCGCGCCAGCGGGCCGATGCAATCGCCGGCAAAGACGACGGGACGGCCCAGCGCGCGGCCCAAGGCATCGCTCACCGGCTTCAGCGACATGGACGGAACGGCCTTGCCGTCGGGGCGGCCGAAATGGGAAAGCACGATCACGCGCGCGCCCTTGTCGATCAGTTCGCGCACGGTGGGCAGCACGCGGCTGATGCGCGTGTCATCGGTGACGCGGCCGTCCTTCATCGGCAGGTTGAGATCGAGCCGGAGCAGCACCCGCTTTCCCGCCACCGGCAAGTTGTCGAGGGTGCGAAACGCGGCCATGTCCAGGTCTCGATCAGTCCAGCGCCGCCATGGCCACCGCCGTATCGCACATGCGGTTGGCGAAGCCCCATTCGTTGTCGTACCAGGACAGCACCCGCACCAGCGTGCCGTCGATCACCTGCGTCTGCTTCAGGTCGAAGGTGGAACTGGCGGGGTTGTGGTTGAAGTCGGACGACACCAGCGGCTGGTCGTTGGTGGCCAGGATGCCGGCGAGCGGCCCGTTGCCGGCCTTGACGATGGCGGTGTTGACCTCCTCGACGGTGGTGGGCCGCTTGGCGACGAATTTGAAATCGATCAGCGACACGTTCGGCGTCGGCACGCGGATGGCGGTGCCGTCGAGCTTGCCCTTGAGCTCGGGCAGCACCAAGCCCACCGCCTTGGCGGCGCCGGTGGTGGTGGGGATCATCGACAACGCGGCGGCGCGCCCGCGGTAGAGGTCCTTGTGCAGCGTATCCAGCACCGGCTGGTCGCCGGTATAAGCGTGGATGGTGGTCATGAAGCCTTGCTGGATGCCGATGGCGTCGTTCAAGACCTGCGCCACCGGGGCCAGGCAGTTGGTGGTGCAGGAGGCGTTGGAGACCACCAGATGCTCGCGCTTCAGCTTCTTGTGGTTGACGCCATAGACCACGGTCAAATCGGCGTTGTTGGCGGGCGCCGATATGAGGACGCGCTTGGCGCCGGCCTGCAGGTGCAGCGCCGCCTTGTCGCGGTCGGTGAAAATGCCCGTGCACTCCAGAGCCACGTCGATCTTGAGCTTTTTCCACGGCAGCTTGGCGGGGTCGCGTTCGGCGGTCACGGTCATCCAGCCGCTGCCGGCGTCGATGGCGCCTTCCTTGGTCTTGACCGTGCCGGAAAACGCCCCGTGCACCGAATCGTAGCGCAGCAAATGAGCGTTGGTTTCCACCGGTCCCAGATCGTTGATGGCCACGACCTGAATATCCTTGCGCTTCGATTCGAGAACCGCCCGCAACACCAGCCGGCCGATGCGGCCAAATCCGTTGATCGCCACCCGAACCGCCATTTGTCCCTCCACGCGGCGAACGCCGCCTTGCCCGAACCGGAAATGCTCTTCTAGTGACGCCCGCCGGGAGGCGCAAGACCGGGGATGTCCCCGGCGCCACTTCAATCCATGGAAACCAGGCTGGCCGCGATTGACCCTGGATCGGCCCCCGGCCTACAATCGCGGCGACAGGGAAGGCTGTAATCGCCTCATTTGCTTAGGGAAAAATCATGTCACCCGCATCCCCCAAACAGGCGCGCGACGGCGCTGGCACGACTTCAGGGCGCCTGGAAGCGGCGGTCACGCGGGTGGAAACCGCGGCCGATCGCCGCATCCGCGCGCTGCTCGACGAGATCGCGCGATTGCGGCGCGAGGCGGGCACCATGCGGGCGGAGATGGAGCGCCTGAACCTGCGGGCGAACGTCTCCGAACGCCACCGCCTGCGGACCGAAAAGGCGGTGGCCGCCATGTCCGGGCGCCTGGACACGGCCATCAACGACGTGCGCGGCCTTCTCGGCCACTAGAAAGTCCGGTCGCCGCATGGGCCAGGTTACCGTCACCGTCAACGCGCGCACCTACACGCTGGGCTGCGACGACGGCGAAGAAGAGCACGTCCTCCACCTCAGCAAGTACATCGACACGCGGCTGGCGGAACTGATCGCCCATGTGGGCCAGGTGGGCGAGGCGCGGCTCTTGCTCATGGTGGCCCTGGTGCTGTCGGATGAATTGCTGGGCGCGCAGGACCAGTCGCGCAAGCTGCGCGCCGAGGTGGAACAACTTCGCCAATCGCTGCTCACCTGGCGCGACGATGAAGAGGGCGTTAACCGTTTGATCGGACGTCTCGAGGATATTGCTACCCAGCTCGAGAATGCCTAACTTAGGAACGGACGGCGCTGCCCGGTGCGTCAGGCAACCTGAACCCTGGGGCCATAGTTGATTCCTTAGGGAGCTGTCTCTACCGAGGCCTTGGTCTCGGCACATGGCGCCCACCTGGTAATAACCAGGCCACAGAGGATCACCCGTTGCCAACGGCCATGGCGGCTCCGTCCACTTCCTTGCTCCTTCCCGTGGCCATGTCCCGCCAGTGACCGACCTGGAGGACCGCAAGCGCGCGCTCCGGGCGCCGGCGCGGGAAGCGCGGCGGATTGCCGCCGGCGGGGCCAGTTCCGTCATTGGGGCCAGCGCCGCCGAGGCCGCCGGCCGGAATTTTCTCCGCCAGGTGAAGCCGGAACCCGGCCAGACGGTCGCCGGCTATTGGCCAACGCGCAACGAAATCGATCCACGGCCGTTGCTCATCCGACTGGCGGCGGCGGGCATCGTCATCGCCCTGCCGGCGGTCGAGGCGCCAGGGCGGCCGCTGATCTTCCGCCGCTGGCCGGCGACCGACTCAAGGCTGGCGCTGCCGCCTCCCGGCGCGCACGACATTCCGGCGCCGGGCCCCGATTGCGAGACGCTTACCCCCGACATCGTGCTGGTGCCGCTGCTGGCGTTCGACCGCCACGGCTGGCGTCTCGGATCGGGAATGGGCTATTACGACCGCAGCCTGGCCGAGTTGCGCCGCTCGCCCGGCCGACGTTCGGGCGGGCGGACGCTGGCGGTGGGATATGCCTTCGCGGCGCAGGAACTGGACGCGGTTCCGCACGACGCATTGGACCAGCCCCTCGACTGGGTGGTGACGGAGGAAGAAGCGATTCCCATGCCTGCCGACTTTCGTGAATGTCCGAGTCGCGAACGATGATCGATCCCCTACGAAAGTCGGTACCGATTCACAGGCTTGTACCCGGTCGCGCAAGCCCGGCCCCTGGCGGCGCAGCCGCTTCATTTCAATATCTGGCGCGCCCCGTGTGGCCGGCCGCATTGGCGGCCAAGCCGCCAGGGGCACGCAAGGCGTGCAGGGCGCGCCGGGAGCGTGGATTTGCGCGACCAGGTACGGGAATGGGAGCGCCAAAGTGAAGCTGCTCTATTGCGGCGACGTGGTGGGGCGTTCGGGCCGCGAGGCCATCGCCCGCCACATGCCGGAATTGCGCCGGCGCCTCGATCCGGATTTCGTCGTCGTCAACGGCGAAAACGCCGCCGGCGGCTTCGGCATCACCGGCCCCATTTGCGCCGAGTTTTACGGCGCCGGCGTCGATGTCATCGTCACCGGCAATCACGTGTGGGACCAGAAAGAAGTGCTGTCCTATATCGACGGCGACCCGCGCCTGTTGCGGCCGCTGAACTTCCCCAAGACGGCGCCCGGGCGCGGCGCCGGGGTCTTTCCCGACCGGCGCGGGCGCAAGGTGCTGGTGGCGCAGGTCATGGGGCGGGTGTTCATGGACCCGCTCGACGATCCGTTCGCGGTGGTGGCGGCGGAACTGGCGCGCCACCGTCTGGGCCACGGCATCGATTTCGCCTTCGTCGACATCCATGCCGAGGCGACGTCGGAAAAAATGGCCATGGGGCATTT
>CAZIVY010000010.1:0-1928 GCA_964542505.1 uncultured Rhodospirillaceae bacterium | reverse complement strand
TACTCCGAATCGCCGCCGGATTGCCGCGGCCAGATCAGCGGGTCATCGCGTCATGAAACCGAATGCCAGGAGATTCCAGCGCCAGCGGGGCGCCGCCGCCGTCGAGTTCGCGATCGTGGTCCCGCTTCTGCTGACGCTCGTCGTGGGCATCATGGATGTCAGCAACCTGCTGTACGTTTACAACAGCATGCTGACCGCCGCCCGCGAAGCCTCGCGGAGCGTGGCCGTGGCGCAGCAAACCGTTCCCCAGGCCACGGCCACGGCGCAGACGAAGCTGGCCGTTCTCATTGGCAAGAACGGCCCTATTCCTTTCACCATCAACATCACCGTGCCGGTCCTGCCGGCGAACTTGGAGGTCAAGACCACCATCAGCGCCTCGATGTCGCAAGCGCTGATGCTCGACATGTTCAAATTGCTGGGCGGCGCCACGATTGTGGCGACGTCGAGCATGCGCAAGGAGACCTGATCGGCGTCAGCCGCGGGCGAGGCGCAGGATGGCGGCGGCGAGATCGCGGGGTTCGAGTAGTGCGGGAAGCGCGCGCCACTGGCCGGAGCGATTGTTGCCGATGGTGAGCAGGCCGGCGTGGGAGCTCTTGTCGGCGTCGATCACCGGATCGCGGTCATAGACGCCCATGGCCCGGCGCAAGCTCTCGATGCCCTGACTTTCACCAGTCAAATAGATCCAGCCCGGACGCGGACCGCCAAAGCGCGCCGCGTAGGCGCGCAGCATCTCCGGCGTGTCCATCTCGGGCGTCAGCGAAATCGACAACATCAGGATGTCGCGCCCCATTCGCGGCCCTAGGCGCCCGTGCAGGTCGGCCAGGTTGGCGGTGACCAGCGGGCAGCCCTCGCCGCAATCGGTGTACATGAAGTTGACGATGACGATGCGGTCCCGCAGCAGGTCGTCGTGGAGGCGCACCGGCACGTCGTCGTGGGTGCGGAGCGCGATGTTGGGGAAGCGGTCGGAATATTTGCCGCCGCCCGATGTCGCGCCTGGCGGCCGCGGGCTTTCCGCGCGCGCCGCCTTGGCCGCCACCAGGGTGGCCGCGCCGCCGCTCATCAGCGCCAGAAAATCGCGTCGTGCTGAAGCCATGGCCATTGTCCTTCCTTGACGCCGTTAAAGCGGCCCGCTCGGTTCGAAATCGTCGCAGGGGATGCCGACGCCCCTGCCCTCCAGCCGATCCACGTCGCCGGCGGCGTCGAAGAACAGGGTGGGTTCGAGTTGCTCGCAGGTCTTGGGCACGCCGGAAACCGCCGGGTCGATCTCGGTCACGCCGTCGAGGGGCGAGGGCACGCCCGCCGGGCGCGGGTCGTGGGTGCCCATCATGCGCATGTCCTCGTGCTCGACGATGTGACAATGAAACACGAAGGGGCCGGTGAAAGTGCGCAAGTGCATGAATATCTCGGCCACGTCGCCGCCTTGGAGATTGGTGATGTCGCTCTTGAAGCGCTGGGCCGGCGGTGGCGCCTTGCCGTTGATCTTCTGCACCTCGTGGTGTTCCAGATGAACGTGGATCGGATGCCACCAGCCGCCGCCGCCGTTCTTGATGATCCAGCGCTCGGCACTGGCGCCATTGGGATCGCGCTCTGGCACGGCGTCGGCGCGGCGCGGATTGAAGAAGCGGCCGTTGACCTGCCAGGCGCCGTTGCTGCGATGGAATTCGAAGACGCGCGTCGCCACGATGTCGGCGGGCAGTATCGGATCGTGCGGGCGCAAGTCGTCGCCGGCCTTGACTGTCACATCCTTCGCCACGTTGTTGCCTTCGACAATGAACTTGATCAGCGGAGTCGGGCGATTGGGGTCGATACCGTCGGGCTTACGGCCATTTGTTTGCTGCATGATGTTTTCGAGGTACACCACGTCGGGCGCGCTGCTGAAATCGACGATGATGTCGGCGCGTTCGCCCGAACACAGGAGCAGTTCCTTG
>CAZIVY010000009.1:0-2670 GCA_964542505.1 uncultured Rhodospirillaceae bacterium | reverse complement strand
ACGATGTGGTAATCGGTATGCCCGGTCATCATGATGACGGCGACATAGGGACTGGGACTATCGAGCGACGTTCGCAGCAGGCGAACGAAGTCGACCCCGTCCAAGGGCTGCATGTTGTAGTCGCAGACCACGATGTCGCATGGAAAGCTGCGCAGCAATTCGAAGGCGTGGACGCTGTCGCGGGTCACGCGCGCGTTCTTGACCCCCAGCGTCGCCAGGATGTGCTTGACCAGCAGGCCCATGTGGTGGTTGTCGTCGACCACCAAGACGTTGAGATGTTCAAGATTGTAGGCCATGGCCCGGGACCGCCGCCGCATGGGTTTGGAACTATATCTAACGATATAGGTACTTAAGTTTCTGTTGCGGCGCCATTGGGCATGGAGATTCCTCCTTTTCTGTAATCAGTTCGCCCTGTTGCCGCGGTTCCCTGTAAATCCCTCTTTAGGAAAATGACTATATCTAAAGATTAGAAACGAGGAGCCGCCATGGCGAACATGTGGTCGACGCTGGAAGACGAAATTGCCGCCCAGGTCCGGCAAGCATTCATCGAGGATTCCGAGGATCGCCTGTCGGCGATGGACGAGGCGTTCGATCGCGTCCGCCAAGGGGCCGGCGCAAGCGAGGTGGTGGCCTTCCTCCGGCGCGAAGCCCATACGCTGAAGGGCATGGGCGCGCCGTCGGGTTTTCCCACCGTGACCACCATCGCGCACCGCCTGGAAAACTACCTGGAGAAGGCGGCGGACCTGACCGGGAAAGCGGTGGCCGACGTGCAGCGCTATCTCGACGCGATCAGCGACATCGTCACCCGCCGCCAGGATCCCGACGCCATGGCCGCCGCGGCGCTGCTGCGGGGCTTGCCCTTGCCGGGGACGGTGACGGACGGCCCGGCGAAGCGGCACGCGGAAGCGCTGCTGGTGGTGTCATCGCGCGCCGTCGCCCGTGGGCTGGAGCGGGCGCTGCAACGCCATGGCGTGCACTCCATGGCCACCCAGTCGGCGGTGGAAGGATTCGCGCTCGCGGTGCGCAGCCACCCTGACCTGGTGGTGGCGTCGGCGACCCTGGCCGAGACGAGCGGCATCGACCTGGTGCGGGCCTTGGCCGCCATGGCGGCGACCCGGCGCATTCCGGCGGCCATACTGACCAGCCGCACGGTGGCGGAAATGCGCGCCGAGGCGGAACTGCCGGCCCATGTGCCGCTCATTCGCCTGGGCGAGGCCTTGAGCGAGGACGTGGCGGCGGTGCTGGGAGCCGCCGGACTGGCATAGTCGTTTCGCGGCCCCGCCTTGCGCCGATGGGGCCGTTCGGCCACGATCCGCGAATGGCCAAGACGAACCTTTTCGATCGCACGGTCGAGCGCCTGAGCGAAGCCTTGCGCAGCGCCGCCGGCACTGTCGGCTGGGGGCCGCCGGAGCCGTTGCGCCCCGACCTTCCCGACCGTGACACCGAGCGGCTGCGCGAGCGGATCAAGGCCTGCCTCGACGGCCACGGGGGCGAGGTATCGGCGCGCGCCCGGGCGGCGGAGCTGGGACAGTCCTATCTCGGCCTCTCGGCCGTGGGGCGGGCGCGGTTCCTGGGCGTCCTGGCGCGCGAGTACGGCGTCGACCGCCAGCACTTGAACAAAGCGGTTGCCGTGCTCGGCGCCGCGCGGAGCGATGCCGATCGCCTGGCGGCGGAGCAGGGCCTGCGGGCGGCGCTGGAGCCGCCGCGGCTGCCGCTCCTCACCAACTTCAATGCCGTGCCTTCGGGAGTGAAATTCCTGGTGGACATGCGCGCCGACCTGTTGCCCCTGGTCAAGGGCGACACCGCCATGGGGGCGCTGGACGAGGACATCAAGGGGCTGCTCGCCGGCTGGTTCGACGTCGGCTTTCTCGACCTGGCGCGCATCACCTGGAACGCGCCGGCGGCGCTGCTGGAAAAACTGATCGCCTACGAAGCGGTGCACCGGATCCGCTCCTGGGCGGACCTCAAGGACCGGCTGGATTCGGATCGCCGCTGCTACGCCTTCTTTCACCCGCGCATGCCCGACGAGCCGTTGATTTTCGTCGAGGTGGCCCTGGTCCACGGCATGGCCGCCAGCGTGCAGGCGCTGCTCGACGAGCAGGCGCCGGCGACCGACCCGGCCGCCGCCGACAGCGCCATCTTCTATTCGATCTCGAATTGCCAGAAAGGGCTCGGCGGCGTCAGCTTCGGCAACTTCCTGATCAAGCGCGTGGTCGACGCGTTGAGCCGCGACCTGCCCCATCTCAAGACTTTCGCCACCCTGTCGCCAATGCCCAGTTTTCGCGCTTGGCTCGACCCCTTGCTGGCGGCCGGGGAAAAAGACCTGGTCAGCGCCCGCGAGAGCGCCGAGCTTGCCGCCGCCGTCGGGGGCGAGGCGGCCGGGGTAGGGGCGATCGCCGCCCTGCTCCAGCGCGCGGACTGGCCCAGCGACGACGCGGCGTCGGCGGCGATGCGCCAGCCGCTGCTGCGGCTAGGCGCCCGCTATCTGGTGCGCGAGAAACGCGACAAGTACGCCCGCGACCGGGTCTGCCATTTCCACCTTTCCAACGGCGCGCGCGTGGGGCGGGTCAACTGGCTGGCGGACGTGTCGCCGTCGGGCCTGGCGCAGTCGGCCGGGCTGATGGTCAACTACCACTACAAACTGGACGAGATCGAGGCCAACCACGAGGC
>CAZIVY010000008.1:0-2226 GCA_964542505.1 uncultured Rhodospirillaceae bacterium | reverse complement strand
GGCCGTATTCGCGCTTGTTGATCGGGCTCTTCGCCCGCCCCCACAGGTTTTCCTGCAGCCGCCGGTTGATCTTGTATTTCGATTCGTGCCGTTTGGTCATCCACTATCCCAAGCGCCCATCCCCGCAAGCCGGAAAGCAGGGCGCGACAATACTCGCTGGCCCCTGAACCGGGGCCGCGCCAACCGACGGTTTCTATACCGCCGCCTGGAGGCCGTCAAGGCGACCAGCCGGTAGTTCCGTTGAATATCGCCCGATTGGATGCCAACCTCTAAGTAACTGGTGACGGAGGGGAAAAATGGGTGAGTTGACAACCGGAGTAAGTTGGCTGGCGGTCATTGTCGGGGCCGTGGCCTCGTTTCTGCTTGGCTGGCTGTGGTACTCGCCGAAGCTTTTCGGGCCCAAATGGGCCGAGGGCGTGGGCGTGAAAATGGGCGCGGCCGACGAAATGCCCATGGCGGCCTTGGCCTCCAATTTCGCCGGCCTGTTTCTGATGAGCTGGTTCGTCGGCGTGACGGCGGTAAAGAGCGCGCTATTCACTGTCATTCTTGGAACCCTGGCCTTCACGGTCTTGGCCTATTCCGGCGGCTTGTTCACCAAGAAGTCCGCGTACGCCCGCAATGTCGAGGCCGGCTACTGGATCGCCAGCCTCGCGGTCATGGTCATCAGCCAGGGCATCTTCCGCAAGATGTAGCCGTGGGCTATGAAGCCGGCTTGCCCCGCCGGCCCTTCTGGCGCGGGGGGCGGTGCGGGCGCCCGATGGCCAGCGCCTTGATGACGCCGCGAAGGGTGCGGATGTCCTGCTCGTAAAGCGGCACCCGGTGAAAAATATTGCCGATGTTGCGCAGCACGCCGTCCCGCTTTTCGGCGATGGCGGCGAAATAGCCGCTCGCGTCCAGCTCCGCCGCCAGATGCCGCAACAGCCCATCCAAATCGGCCTCGGTCGCGAGTTCGCTGCGCGCCGCGTCATCCGGGGGCGGCGCGGGTTCGCCAGCCGTGTACCACTCATAGCCCAGCAGCAGCACCGCTTGCGCCAAATTGAGCGAGGCGAAGCCCGGATTGAGCGGCACGCTGACGATGACGTGGGCGCGGGCGATTTCGGCCTGCTCGAGCCCCGTGCGCTCGGGGCCGAACAACAGACCCACCCGCCGGCCGGCGGCGATGTCGGCGCGCATCAGGACCGCCGCCTCGCGCGGTCCCATCACCGGCTTGATCATGTCGCGCCGGCGCTGGGTGGTGGCATAGACGCGGTGCAGGTCGCCGAGCGCGCCGCCGAGGTCCGCGAATACCCCGGCCCCGTTCAGCACCGCGTCCGCGTGCCCCGCCGACGAAAAGGCGGCGCTGTTGGGCCAGCCGTCGCGGGGCGCGACCAGGCGCAATTCTGCCAAGGCGCAATTCGACATCGCCCGCGCGGCGGCGCCGATATTGACCCCCAATTGCGGGCGCACCAGCACCACGACTGGACTCAGGGCCGCCGAATTGGCGGCGGGCGCGGGCATGGCCGGATCGGCGCCAGGCGGCGCTAGCGCCGCCGAATCAGGGGCGGGCAGCGCGGCGGCAGACGTCATTCGGCGGCGGGCTTCACTGCTGGCGCCTGGGCCGCGTTCGCGGGCGCGCCGTCGCGGTGCAGCTTCCACACGATCGAATCCATCAGCGCCTCGAAGGATGCATCGACGATATTGGCCGACACGCCGACGGTGAACCAGCGATTGCCCTGCCCGTCGGCGCTTTCGATCAGCACCCGCGTCACCGCTTCCGTGCCCGAATTGAGGATACGCACCTTGAAGTCAACGAGCTTCAAGTCCTCGATATAGGCGGAATATTTGCCCAGGTCGGCGCGCAGCGCCTTGTCGAGCGCGTGCACCGGCCCCGTTCCCTCGCCCACCGAGAACCACACTTTCCCGTCCACGCGCACCTTTACCGTCGCTTCCGACAATGTGATCAGCTCGCCGCGCGCGTTGTGGCGCCGCTCCACCAGCACCCGGAAGCGCTCCACCTCGAAATAGCTCGGCACTTCGCCCAGCGCGCGCCGCGCCATGAGCTCGAAGGACGCCTCGGCCCCGTCGTAGGAATAGCCGTCGAATTCCCGCCGCTTCACTTCCTCGAGCAGGCGGCCGAGCTTGGGGCTCTTGGCGTCCACCGCGATGCCGGCCTCGCGCAGCCGCGCCAGCAGGTTCGAGCGCCCGGCCTGGTCGGATACCAAAATATGCCGGCGGTTGCCCACGCTC
>CAZIVY010000007.1:0-7994 GCA_964542505.1 uncultured Rhodospirillaceae bacterium | reverse complement strand
CTGGTCATCTGGGGCATATCGCTCACCGCCGCCAGCCACGCCGCGGTGCTGTGGGCGCTGACGCCCGTCGCGGTGCCGCTGATGGCGCATTTCGCGCTGGGCGAGCGGCTGCGCCCAGTGGTGGCGGTGGCGGCAATGCTGGCGTTGAGCGGCACGGCGATTCTGCTGGCGGGCGGCGCGTCGAGGGGGGAAGGCTCGCTCGCGGGCGATCTCCTGTGCATCGCCGGCGTCAGTTGTTCCTGCGTCAACGCGGTGCTGGCGCGCTCCGTCGCCATGCGCGCGGGAGGGACGCTGCCGACGACGGCGACGCAGATGCTGGCCGCCGCGATGCTGGCGCTGTTCGCGCTCCTGGCGATCGAGCGCCCGGCCGTCGCCCCCGAAACCTGGACCGGCGAAACCCTGGCCATCGCTCTTTTTCTCGGCGCCATCGGCAGCGCCGCGCCGTTTTTCCTTTACAACTACGCGCTGCGCCGGATTCCCGCCGGCCAGACCGCCTTGTTCGCGCCCCTGGTGGGGCCGGTGGGCGCCGCCTTCGCCGGCTTGTGGATCGGCGAGCCCATCGGTCCGCATCTGGTGGCGGCGATGGGCTTGATCCTGTTCGGCGCGTTCCTGCCCGCCGTTTTCGACCGCCTGCGGCGGCAATCGCCATGACAGGGGCCGGAATACTAGGATAGGCTTGCGGAACGCCCGGCAAGCGCGTCAAAGCGAGGCGCGCCCGCGGCGCGCAGGGAGACCCGCCATGGCGCCATCCGTCCTGGTCGTGGACGACGAACCGAACATCGTGGTGTCGCTGGAATACCTGTTGCAGCGGGCGGGCTATGACGTGCGCGTGGCGCGGGACGGCGAGGAGGCGTTGCGCGCCGTCGCCGCGCACAAGCCGGACCTCATTCTGCTCGACGCGATGATGCCGGTGCGCGACGGCTACGACGTTTGCCAGACCTTGCGCGCCAACCCCGCCCTGAAGGACGTGCGCATCCTCATGCTCACCGCCAAGAGCCGCGACGTGGATCAGGAAAAGGCGCTGGCGCTGGGCGCCGACGACTATATGACCAAGCCGTTTTCCACCCGTGAGCTGGTCGAGCGCGTGCGCCGCATTCTTGGCGACCCCGCCGGCTGAGCGACCGGGGTTCGCGACTCATGACCCCCATGAACCGTTTCCTGGCGGCGTTCCTCGCCTGTGGCGTTGCCGGCATCGCGGCGGTGCTGCTCACCGCCGCCCTGTTGCAGCGGGGGGCGGCGGAGGTGGACGCCAATCTGGGGTCGTTGGCGGCGATCAGCGTCGCCGTCTGGTGCGTGATCTTCGGGGCGCTGTGGCTGATGCTGTGGTTCTATACGCTGCGTCCACTGCGCCGGATCGCCGGCGAGGTGCGCGTGCTGGCCGAGACGCCAGCGGCCCAGCGCGTCGACGGAAGTTCGTGGTCGGTGTTCGCGCCGCTGGCGGAGTCGGTCAATCTGCTCGCCGACCGGCTGGCGTCCGGGCGGCGGGAAACCGAGCGCGCCGTCGCCGGCGCCACGGCCCGCGCCGAGGAACAAAAGAGCCGCCTGGAAGCGCTGTTGCGCGACCTGAGCGAAGGCGTGGTGGTGTGCAATCTCGACCACCGGGTTCTGCTCTACAACCAGATGGTGGTGCGCCTGCTCGGCGGGCCGCCGGAATTCGGCCTCGGCCGGCCATTGTTCAGCTTTCTCACCGCCGAGCCGATTTTGCACGCGCTCGATCGCCTGACGCGCTCGCTCAGCGGGGGCGTGCGCATGCCCGGCGACAGCCTGGGGCTGGTGTGCGCCACCGCCGACGCGCGCGCCTTGCTGCAGGGACGCATGAGCTTGATCTTCGACGACGGCGGCAAGGCGACGGGTTATGTGCTGACGCTGGCCGACGTCACCAGCGCCCTGATCGCGCTCGGCAAGCGCGACGCGCTGTTGCGCCAGGCGATCGAGGGGGCGCGGGCGCCGATCGCCAATCTGCGCGCCGCCGCCGAAACGCTGGCCGGCGATCCGCGCATGGCCGAGGATCAACGCCGCGCCTTCGAACGCATCATGGTCAACGAAAGCACGCGGTTGAGCGAGCGGCTGGCGGAGCTGACCAAGGAACAGCGCGAGGTCGTGGGCGGGCACGGCGCCATGAGCGACCTGCATTCCGCCGACCTCATCAACTGCGTCGCCCGGCGCCTCGAGGACGCGGGCGGCGCCACGCTGACGATGATCGGCCGGCCGCAGTGGCTGCACGGCGATTCCTATGCCCTGATGCTGATGCTGACGCTGCTCATCAAGCGCATCGGCGCCGAGACCGCCGCGCGGCACTTCGACCTCGAGGCGCGGGCGAGCGGGCGGGGCGTGCACCTCGACATCATCTGGCCGGGCGAGAAGCTGCCGGCGGCGGCGCTCGATGCATGGCTCGACGCCGCGCTGGAAGGCAATCTCGGCGGGCTCACGGTCCGCAACGTGCTCGAGCGCCACCACAGCGACATGTGGAGCGAGTCGCACGCACCGGGCCATGCCAGGCTCAGATTGCCGCTTCTGGCCGCCAGCGCGCCGGCCGGCGAGCCGCCGGAGCCCGTACCGGAGCGGGCCGAGTTCTACGATTTCGACCTTTTGGCGGCAACGCCGGCCGCGCCGGAGCTTGGCTCCAGGCCGCTGCGCGCCATGACCTATGTGGTGTTCGACCTCGAGACCACGGGCCTGCAACCGGCCATGGACGAAATCGTCTCCATCGCCGGCGTGCGCATCGTCAACGGCCGCATCCTCACCGGCGAGACATTCAGCCGCGTGGTCAACCCCAAGCGGCCCATACCCCCCGCCTCCATCCGCTTCCACGGCATCACCGACGACATGGTGCGCGACAAGCCCCCGATCGAGGTGGTGCTGCCGCAGTTCAAGGCCTTTGCCGCCGACGCGGTCCTGGTGGCGCACAACATCGCCTTCGACCTCACCTTCCTCAAGCTGAAGGAAAGCGCCAGCCGCGTGCGCTTCGACAACCCCATCCTCGACACCATGTTGCTTTCGGGGTGCCTGCACGAGCACACGACCGACCATACCCTCGACGGCCTGGCGAGGCGTTATGGCGTCGGCGTCGAGGGCCGGCACACGGCCCTGGGCGACGCGATGATCACCGCCGCGGTGTTGACCGCCCTCTTCGACACGCTCGAAGGGCGCGGCATCCGCACCTTCGGGGAGGCGGTGCGCGCCTCGCGCGTGGTCATCGAGTTGAAGGCGCGGCAGGCGCGCTTCGTCAGCGCCCCCGGCGTATGACGGGCCAAGAAGGAGAGCGGCGATGAAGCAATCTTCCCCGGCCGGCGAGCGCTCGTTCGCGCTGTTCCTGCTCGGTGTCGTGCTGTTCAACCCGCCTCTGCTGGGGCTGTTCCGCGCCGAGGGTCTCATCTTCGGCCTGCCGCCGCTCTACCTCTATCTGTTCGTCGCATGGGCGTTGATGATCGTACTGCTGGCGCTGGCCATCGGCCGGCGGCGGCCGGCGGAAGCCCCCGCCAACGAAGGCGACGGGCCGCAGCGCCATGCTTGAACCCTGGTTCATCGCCGCCGCCGCCTTCGGCTATTTGTCGCTGCTTTTCGCCATCGCCTATTGGGCCGACAAGCGCGCCGACCAGGGGCGCAGCGTCGTCGCCAGCCCCTATATCTACGCCCTATCGATCGCCGTCTATTGCACGGCGTGGACGTTCTACGGCAGCGTCGGGCGGGCGGCGCAGAGCGGGCTCGACTTCTTGCCCATCTATCTCGGGCCGATGCTGGCGGCGGCGCTGTGGTGGTTCGGGTTGCGCAAGATCCTGCGCATCAGCAAGATCAACCGCATCACCTCGATCGCCGATTTCGTCGCCTCGCGCTACGGCAAGAGCCAGTTTCTCGGCGGCCTGGTGACGGTGATCGCGGTCATCGTCATCATGCCCTACATCGCGCTGCAACTTAAAGGCGTCTCCGCCAGCTTCGACGCGCTGTCGGGGGCGAGCGCCGCCGACTCCCAAACGGCGACGCACGACACGGCGCTCTACATCGCGGTGCTGATGGCCGCGTTCGCCATTCTCTACGGGACGCGGCACATCGACGCCACCGAACGCCACGAGGGCATGGTGGCGGCGGTGGCCTTCGAGTCGATCGTCAAGCTGGTGGCGTTCGTCGCCGTCGGCCTTTACGTCAGTTACGGCATGTTCGACGGCCTGGGCGACATTTTCGCCCGCGCCGCCGCCCGCCCCGACATCGCGCCGCGCCTGACCTCGGTGGGCGCGGGCGGCTATGGCGGCTGGGTGACGCTCATTCTGCTGGCCATGGCGGCGATCTTGTTCCTGCCGCGCCAATTCCAGGTGTCGGTGGTGGAAAACGTGGACGAAAAGCACCTGGACAAGGCCGCATGGCTGTTCCCGCTCTATCTGCTGGCCATCAACCTGTTCGTTCTGCCCGTGGCCATGGCGGGCCTGCTTTATTTTCCGCCGGGGACGGTGAGCGGCGACACCTTCGTCCTCGCGCTGCCCATGGCCCAGGGGCAAAGGGCGCTGGCGCTGTTTGCCTTCATCGGCGGGCTGTCGGCGGCCACCGCCATGGTGATCGTCGAAACCATCGCGCTTTCGACGATGATGTGCAACGACCTCGTGATGCCCATCCTGCTGCGGCTCCGCTGGCTGCGGCTGACCGAGCGCGGCGAGCTGACGCGCCTCTTGATCCTCATTCGCCGCGGCAGCATCGCGCTCATCGTCCTCATGGGCTATCTCTACTTCCACCTCATCGGCGAGACCTACGCCCTGGTGAGCATCGGCCTGCTGTCCTTCGCCGCCGTGGCGCAGTTCGCGCCGGCGATCATCGGCGGCATTTACTGGAAAGGCGGAACGCGGCTCGGCGCCATCGCCGCGCTCGGCGCCGGTTTCGCGGTCTGGTTTTACACCCTGTTGCTGCCCTCGTTCGCGCAGTCGGGCTGGCTGCCCATGGCCTTCCTGAACGAGGGTCCCTTCGGTCTGGCCTGGCTCAAGCCCTATGCGCTGTTCGGGCTGGAGGGCTTCGACCATCTGTCGCACGCGCTGTTCTGGAGCATGCTGGCCAATCTCGGCCTCTATGTGGGCGTTTCGCTGGCCAGCACGCAAAGCGCCATCGAGCGCATCCAGGCGACGCGCTTCGTCGAGGTCTTCCAGCAGGCGGACGCGGGCGACCGCACGCGGCTGTGGCGGGGAACGGCGCCGCTCAAGGACCTGATGGCGCTGGTCGCGCGCTTCACCGGCAAGCGCCGCGCCGACCAGGCCTTCGCCGATTACGCGGCGGCGCGCGGGCTGAACCTTGCCCGGCTTGCCGACGCCGACGCCGAACTGGTCAACTTCACCGAGCGCACGTTGGCCGGCGTCATCGGCGCCGCGTCGGCGCGGGTGATGGTCGCGAGCGTGGTCAAGGGGGAAAACGTCGGCATCGACGAGGTGCTGGAAATTCTCGACGAGGCCTCGCACGTCATCGAATACAGCCGCCAACTCGAGGAAAAGTCGCGGGCGCTGGAGGCCGCCACCGGGGAACTCCGCGCCGCCAACGAGCGGCTGAAGGAACTCGACCGGCTCAAGGACGATTTCCTGTCCATGGTGACGCATGAGTTGCGCACGCCGCTGACCTCGATCCGCGCGTTTTCGGAGATCCTGCACGACAGCGACGATCTTTCCGCCGAACAGCGGCGCGAGTTCCTCAGCATCGTCATCCGCGAGAGCGAGCGGCTGACGCGCCTGATCAATCAGGTGCTGGACCTGGCCAAGATCGAGGCCGGGCTGTTCGACTGGCGCATCGGCGAGGTGAAACTGAAGGAGGTCATGGACGAAGCGATCGCCGCCACCGGCCAGTTGTTCAAGGAACGGCATGTGCGCTTGCGGACCGACATTCCGGCCCATCTGCCGCCGGTGCTGGGCGACCGCGATCAACTGATGCAGGTGACGCTCAATCTGCTGTCGAACGCGGTCAAGTTCTCGCCCGCCAGTGGGGGCGAGGTGGGGTTGCGGCTCGCGCCCGCCGATGGCGCGGTCGAAGTCGCGGTCGCCGACAACGGTCCCGGCATCGCGGCTGAAAATCAGCCCTTGATCTTCGAGAAATTCCGCCAGGTGGGCTCCGGGCTGAAGGACAGGCCCACGGGCTCGGGGCTCGGCCTCGCGATTTGCCGGCGGATCGTGGAGCATCTGGGCGGGCGCATCTGGGTGGAAAGCCGCGCCGGGCAGGGCGCGACCTTCAAGTTCCTGGTTCCCACCGCGGCGCCGGCGGCGCCGGCGGTCAGCTGACGCCGGATTGAACTATGGCGGCGGCCAGTTCGGCGCCTTGCAGCGCCTGCTTCAATTGCCGCCGCTTGGCGGGGCCAAGCCGGCGCGGATCGACCTGATTGCCCGGCTCGGCGCCGGCGGCGATGTCCACGATCTGTTGTTCGAGCAGGGTTTCGATCAGCACGCGGTGCGCGTCCCCCAGGCGCTCGGCGTCGGCGGCGCCGAGGACGTCGCGGGCCACCAGGGCGGCCAGGCGGTCGGCGGTGGAAAGCGCCGTCAGGCGATGACGGATGGCGAGCACGCGCGCCGCCGTCACCACCGGGAACAGGCCGTTGATCTTGATGTTGAAGCGGCCATTCTGGGTGCGAATCCGGCCGAACAGGCCGATGGGGGTATGCATGTGCTCGATGTCGGCGGCAAGCAGGCGCAGGAACAAGCGCGAGCCGGCGGCGGCGGCCAAGGCATGGCCGTGCAGTTCTTCGGCCAAAGCGTGGTTGCCGTAAACCGGATGAAGGTCGAAAAAAATGTCGATGTTGAGCAGACTTTCGCCTTCCTTGCGCCTTATCCACCCATCGACATGGTCGCGCCAGCCTTGGCGCGTGTGGCGCCATTCGGGGTTGCGGGCCATGACCTCGCCCTTGCAGAGCGGAATGCCGGCCAAAGCCAGGATGTCGCCGATGCGCCGCCCGACCTCGGCGAACCAGGGATCCTCGGCGGCGCCGCCGGCGTGGATAATGGCGTTGTCCTGGTCGGCCGCCAGCAAACTTTCGCCGCGCCCGCCCGAACCCAGAACCAGGACGCACCAGTCGGCGGGCGGCGGACCCCAGCCCGCTTCCGCCATGTCGCGGAGCGCCAGTTCCGCGGCGCGCGCCGTCAGGTCGCAAACCACCGACGCGATCACCGCCGCGACGCCGGAGCCGCCGACGCCTTCGGCCAGCAATTGCCCGGCCAGGCCCGGAAGGGCGGTCTTCACCGGCGATAGATCCCCGGGGCCCCGCGCGGCCGCGATCTGGTCGCCCAGGACCAGCGCCGGACCGGCCCGCAGGCGCAGCAGGGCGCGCTGCGTCACCATGCCCACCGGATGGCCGGCGCTATCCACCGCCACCAAATGGCGAACATTGAGCCGGCTCATGCGCCCCAGCGCCACATAGGCGAATGCGTCGGCGGGCACGGTGTGCACGGGACCGCTCATCCAGGCGTCGATGGGCTGGTCGAGCGCCGTCGATCCGGATGTGGCGAGGGCGCGCACGGCATCGCGTTCGGTCAGGATGCCGGCGGCGCGCACGAAGGCATCGAAGACCACCAGCGAGCTTACCCCCGTGTCGCGCATCTGCCGGATGGCCGGACCAAGCGCCGTGTCGCGGGCGGCGACGATCAGCGGTTGGCTCATCACGTCGCGGACGCGGTGGCGGTACGGATAGGTATCGAGCCGCGCCACCGGCGCCGGCGCCGCGCGGTGATCGGAGCTAGCGGTCGCCGCCACGGACGAGTTCGCGGATCAAAGCCGGTTTGTCGAAGCGCCGCTCCATTTCCTGGCGCACCGACACCATGCGAAAGCAAACCGAGCCGTGGACGATTTCCTCGTCCCATTCGCGCATGGAGGGGTGAATGGGCAGGGTTTCGAACAGCCTGCGGGCGCTGTGCATCGCCACGTCGGCGGCGGCCCGCGGCGGCGCCCGCGCGGCCTCGTCGAGGCGCAGGCGAAACGCCTCCACGGCGTCGTCCCAGCCTTGGGGCCGGTGCTGGGGCAGCGGAAAATCCAGAAGAGACTGGCGA
>CAZIVY010000006.1:0-1535 GCA_964542505.1 uncultured Rhodospirillaceae bacterium | reverse complement strand
CGACTACGCCATCCGCCACCGCCTGGCGCGCGTCGAGGCGGGCGCGCAAGGCGAGCACAAGCTGGCGCGCGGCTACGAACCGGTCGCCACCTATTCGGCCCATTGGATCGCGGATACGGGCTTCCGGCGCGCGGTGGGCGACTACCTCACCCATGAACGCCGCGCGGTGGCCGACGAACTGGCCGGGCTGGCCGAACACGCGCCCTTCCGCAAGGACATTCAAGCCGACTGATCGGGAGAATCGACCGTGCCCGCTTATCCCACCGACCCCGATTGCGTGTTCTGCAAGATCGTCGCCGGCCAGCTACCGTCCTACAAGCTTTACGAGGACGCGGCGACGTTGGCCTTCATGGATATCAATCCGCTGCATCCCGGCCACGCCCTGGTGGTGGCCAAGGGGCACTATCCCGATCTTTACGCCACCCCGGACGCGGTCCTGGCGGCGGCGGTCAAGGGCGCGCGCCGCGTCGCCAGCGCGGTGCGGGACGCGCTCAAGCCCGACGGCCTCAATCTGGTGCAAGCCAATGGACCCGGCGCCGCCCAGTCGGTGCCGCATCTGCACCTGCACGTGCTGCCGCGCCGCCTGGGTGACGACGCCAAGATGAACTGGGGCATCCGGCCCGGCGACCGGGCGGCCATCGCAGCCACGGCGGAAAAGATCCGCGCCGCGCTCAAGCCCTAGTTGGAAGCGCCAGCCGAACCTATTCCAAGACGCATTGAGCAGGACCTACCCCCACCCGCTCGCGCTGCTCGCGGCCTCCCCCGCAAGGGGGGAGGCAAGGTGTTGCGACGCCAGGCTATTTCACCTCCCCCTTGACGGGGGAGGCCGGCGACCTTCGACGCGCTCTATCGCGCGTCGAAGGTCGCCGGGAGGGGGTGAGTCTTAAAGAGCGCGCGGATTGGTATTACTTGGCGAATTCGGGAACCTTGCCGTCGTCCTTGCCGCTGGGCGGGGTCGTCGGTTTGGCGGGCTTCGCGGCGGGCTTGTCGGCCGTGACGTCGAAGGCGAGCTTGTCGCCATCGACCCGCACCTTGACGTGCCCGCCCTTGGCCAGCTTTCCGAACAGGAGCTCGTCCGCCAGCGGCTTCTTGATCTGCTCCTGGATGACGCGCGACAGCGGCCGGGCGCCGAACAGCTTGTCGTAGCCCCGTTCCGCCAGCCAGATGCGTGCCTCGTCGGTGAGGGCGAAGGTGACGTTGCGGTCCGTCAACTGGGCCTCGAGCTGGGCGATGAACTTGTCCACCACCTTGAGCACCACCTCGGGCGACAGCGCGGCGAAGGCGATGGTGGCGTCGAGGCGGTTGCGGAACTCGGGCGTGAACAGGCGCTTGATCGCCTCCTCGTCCTCGCCTTCCTTGGTGCCGCGGCCGAAGCCGATCGCTTGCCGCGCCAATTCCTGGGCGCCGGCATTGGTGGTCATCACCAGCACCACGTTACGGAAATCGATGCTCTTGCCGTTGTGGTCGGTGAGCCTGCCGTGGTCCATCACCTGCAACAGGATGTTGAACAGATCGGGATGCGCCTTCTCGATTTC
>CAZIVY010000005.1:0-6092 GCA_964542505.1 uncultured Rhodospirillaceae bacterium | reverse complement strand
GTCGTCGGCTATCACCCGGTCGAGGGACGTGCCGGCGACGAAGCACAAATAGGCCGGCACCAGCGGCAGCACGCAGGGGCTCAAGAAACTGATGATCCCGGCGCCGACCGCCGCCGCGTAGGAAATTTCGAGACCCATCATGACCTAGATAGCGCGCTCGCGCCGTTGAATGCCAGGACAGGATGAGCGCCGACAATCAACAAAGCGTGAGCGCCGCTAGTGTCCCGATTCTGAAATTCGCCAGGGTTCGATATCGGGCACGGAGCGAATTTCAGAATCGACGGGACACTAGCAACGCATTGATATCTAGTGTCGTTTGGGTTCCGAAGTTTGCACCGAGTCCGATATCGGTGATCGGGCAAACTTCGGAACCACGACACTAGTCGCGCGCCAGTGTGGCGCGCAAGCCGGCCATGAAGGAGCCTTGCTCCAGCACCTTCATGCCGAGGACGCCGCCGGCGAGGATGGAGAGCCAGGCGAGGAGGCTACCCAGGGACAGCGTGGACATGCCGGTGATGCCTTGGCCGATGGTGCAACCGAGCGCCGTGACACCGCCCACGCCCATGAGCGCGGCGCCACCCAAATGGCTCAGCAGATCGTCGCGATCGGCGAAACTTTCGCCACGAAACGTGCCGGTGGCCTTGGCCATGACAAAGCTGCCGGCAATGACCCCGCCCACGGTGGCGACGCCAAAGCTGATGGTCGAGCCGGTGAAGGTCATCAGGTACTGCAAGCTATCGCCCACCGGGGCAATGAACGTCAGCGAGGCGAGCGGCAAGGGCTGAAAGTCGTCGAAGGCGGCCACGCCGGTGACGTACCAGCCGAGCACGATCGTGGCGCCGATAACAGCGCCGCCAACGATGTCGCGCAGGCTGCCGCGAAAGTCGGCGCTGGCGAAACAATATGACAGGATGCCCGCCGCCACCGCCGCCGTCAGCCCCTGGCGTACCCATGACACCGGCGCGCCAAGTAGCGCGGCGATCATGTCGGCCAAGCCTTGGCGCGGCAGGCCGCGGGCAGTGAGGTTGATGGTGCCAACGGCCTCGAGTTGCAGGCGCGCCACCGCGACGATGCCGCGCAGCGTCATATAGGCAAAAAGTCCGACGACCACGAAGACGATCACCGACTTCAGGTTTCCGGCGCCGAGGCGGACGAGGGTGCGGCTGCCGCAGCCGCCGGTGCGGGTCATGCCGAAGCCAAACATCAGGCCGCCGACGATAGCCCCCAGCCAGCCGAAATTTGCGGTGAGGTAGATGGACTTGTCGAGGTCGACAAGTCCCGCCACGTGCAGCGCCTGGCTTCCCAGCATGGCGACGGCGATGGCCAGCAACCAGGAGCGGAATCGCCGGGCGTCGCCCATGAGCACGAGGTCGGAAATCGCGCCCATGGTGCAGAAATTCGTCCGCTGGGCGGTGGCGCCAAAAACGAGGCCGAGGACGAGACCGCCAATGCCGGCTATGGTGGTGGCAGACAATTCACTCACCGCGAACAAGCTCCTTCCAGTCGCGCCGCCAGCGAAGCCGGCATAAAATCATAGAACATGATAACTGCCTAATATACAACGAGCCAGCGTGGCGACACCCCGTCAACGACGTGCGGATACGGCCCATGGTCCGACCCGAAATCGATGCCTTTTTCGACCCCGCCACCAGCTCGGTCGCCTATCTGGTCCACGACCCGGCGACGAAACGGGCGGCGATCGTCGATCCGGTGCTCGACTACGACGCGAAGCGGGCGCGTACGAGCACGGCCTTCGCCGACCGCATCGCCGCGCGGGCGGGCGAGCTGGGTGTTGGCGTCGAGTGGATTCTGGAAACCCATGTTCATGCCGATCATTTCTCGGCGGCGGGGTATCTGCGGAAAAGACTGGGGGCGACGACGGCGATTGGCGAGCATGTGACGGCGGTGCAGCGTCATTTCCGGACGTTCTACAATCTCGGGGCGGAATTTCGCACCGATGGCTCGCAGTTCGACCGCCTGCTCGTCGAAGGGGAAAGGGTAGCGCTGGGCGATCTTGAAATACGCGTCTGGCACATGCCGGGGCACACGCCGGCCTGCGCAAGCTACGTCATTGGCGACGCGGTGTTTTGCGGCGACACCATTTTCATGCCCGATTACGGCACCGCGCGTTGCGACTTTCCGGGCGGGGACGCCGCCGCCATGTACCGGTCGATCCGCCGCTTGTTCGCCTTGCCGCCGGCGACGCGGCTGTTCGTCGGGCACGATTACGCCCCCGGCGGCCGGGCGCCGGCGTGGGAAACGACGGTGGCGGCGGAACGCGCCGGCAATATCTTCGTCAACGAGAAGGTGGAGGAAGCCGATTTCGTTCGCCGCCGGCGCGAGCGGGACGCCGGCCTGACGCCGCCCGACCTGATGCTGCTGGCGGTTCAGTTCAATCTACGCGGCGGCGCGCCGCCACCGGCGGAAGGCAATGGCGTTTCCTACCTGAAGCTGCCGCTCGACGCTTTCTAGCACTGTTATGACGAGCGCTTGATCTGCCCGCCTCGCAGGGCGTAAATTTGGCCGGCAATAACCCGCCGCGATGGGCGGGCGGTATTTAGGTGGCGAGCACTAGTCTATGGGCAGGTCGAGTATCGGCGAGATCACTCCCGGCCAACGCTATGAACAGCGTGGCGGATTTGTCTGGCGCGTCCTCCGCGTCATCAATTTTCCCGGCGAGGACGTTCCGCACGTCCAGTTGGTGAGCGAGCGCGATCCCAGCAGCACCAAGACGCTGTCAATCGACGCGCTGCTCGATCGCAATCTCTTCAAGGTCGTCGCCGCCGCCCAGTAGGGATTTAATACCAACGGCGCGAAGGGTTGACTCTTTTCCGTTCGCCCTGAGGGCGCCCGGAGGGCGCGTCTCGAAGGGCGAACAGGCCGTCCGTGCTTCGAGACGCCGCGCGACTTACGCGCCGCGCGGCCCTCAGCACGAACGGCAACAACACACGAACGGAAACAACAAAGGTCAAGCTCAAGGGCCCTTGGCATAATTCGGCATGGCGCGATCGGCGGCGGGTTCGAACGCCAGCCGCCGGCGCATCATGGCTTGCGCCAGGCAGGAGCGATCGGCGGCGGTGAAGCGCTTGCGGGCCAGGCGCATCAAGGTGGCGTCCTCCCAGGCGACGTGGCGGCGAAGCATCTCGGTAAAGGCGAGGACCTTGTTGATGAAGGTCATCGGGTCGTCGATCCGGCGCCCGGTGGCGATTTGCATCAGGCCAGGAAGGAAATCGACGGTGCCGCCCTCCGCGTTCTTGGCGGTGTGGTCGCGCATGAGCAGGGTCAGCATTTCCCCGACGCCATCGTCGGGCAGGCAGCGCGCGCGCAGCAGCGGGAAGAAGTCTTCTTCCTCGTTCGCCTGATGCAGCGGAAATTCGTGCGTGAAGGCGCGGTAGATGATCGCCGTCTCGCGCACCGCGGCGTCATGCTGAAGGTTGTTGGCCAAGCGATCGAGCAGGTCGCAAATCTTGCCGAAGCGAATGTGTTCGCCTTGGAGAAGATCGATCGGATCGACGTGTTCCCACTCCGCGAGCGTCAGGTTCGCGGGCGGTTCAATGCGGGCAAGCAACGCCATCGGGTACTCCTTCTGCGTTTGCTCCCCCCCCGTGGATAAACGCGCCATCGGCGCCAAATCGGCGCCAGGAAATCCCCCCGGATTACCGCCGGTCCATGGCGGCGGTATGCTTAAGATAGGGAAACGTTCGTTAACAAACGGTTAGCGCCGCTTGTTGAGGGTAACTTTCAACCGGGCTGGGTAGAGGACGGTGCCGGATGAGGGAATTGAACCCCCGACCTTCGGTTTACAAAACCGCTGCTCTACCCCTGAGCTAATCCGGCGTCTGGGGTCCGGGGATTTAGAGCCCCGTGGCAGGACGGGATCGGTCCGCCACACGGTGCGCCAGCACCACCCCCGCCGCCGCCAGGGCGGTCTTGATGGCATCGCCGAGCAGGAACGGCACCAGGCCGGCGGCCACGGCCTTCGACCAACCCATGTTCAAGCCGACGGCAAGCCACGCCACGCCAGGGGCGAACATCAGCGCCTGGCCGGCGAGCATGGCCAGCAGGGCGCGCGCCGGGGTGCGGCCGAAGCCCCGCTCCACCAGCCAGCCAACCGCCACCGCCGCGAGGACGAAACCGGTCAAGTAACCGGCCGTGGGACCCATCATATAAGCCAGACCCAGGCCCCGTTCGGGAGTGCCGGCGAAAACCGGCAGGCCCAAAGCGCCCTCGGCCAGATAAAGGATGATGGTGGCCGCCGCCAGGCGCCAGCCATAAGCGGCGCCGAGCGCCAGAACGACAAAGGTTTGCAGCGTCATCGGCACCGGCCACATGGGCACCTTGATCTTGGCCGAGGCCCAGAGCAACAGGGTGCCCATCAGCGCCAAAATCAACGCGCGCGGCAGCCTATAGCTGGCCGCCGGCCACAGACGATCCACCAACAGCCCATTAGCGGCAGCGCCGATCATAGCGATATCTCCATGCCGAAGTTCATTTGGCGCGGCATCATAGACGTGCTTCAAGCGGGCGCAAGTATCGATCGATCAGCCCGTGCGCACGCACTCGTAAAGGGCGACCGCGGCGGCGTTCGAAACATTCAAGCTTTCGACGGCCGTGGCGACGGGCAAGCGCGCCAAGGCGTCGCAGGTTTCCCCGGTCAGGCGGCGCATGCCGCTGCCTTCGGCGCCCAGCACCAGGGCGATGCGGCTCTGTCCCCTGACCGTCGCCGCCAGCGTCGCCGGCGCCGAAGCATCCAGGCCGATTCGCCAATAACCCAGGTCGCCCAATTGCCGCAGCGCCCGCGCCAAGTTGGGCACGCGAACGATGGGGACATGCTCGATGGCGCCGGACGCGGCCTTCGCCAAGGCGCCGGTGGTGGCCGGCGCGTGACGGTCGGTAAGCACCACGGCGAGGGCGCCGAAAGCGGCGGCGGAGCGGACAATGGCGCCGACATTGTGCGGATCGGTCACGCGGTCGAGAACCACCACCAGCGCCTTGTCTTGCGCCGGCGCCGCGGCGTCGTCGAGGTCGAGGCCGGGCAGGGGGTCGGCGAGCAGGGCGGCGCCTTGATGCACGGCGCCGCGGGGAAGCAGGCGCTCAATCAACGCCCGGTCGACCACTTCGGGAGGGGGCACGCGCTCCAACAGCCCGGCGAACTCGCGCTCGGTCTCCTTGGTCAGCAGCAGCCGGCGGCAATGGCGGCGCGGATTTCCAAGCGCCGCGGCCACGGCGTGGATGCCGAACAGCCAGGACCCCGGGTCCCCGCCACGGTCTCCGCCACGGTCCCCGCCACGGCCCTCGCCCCGATCCCGGCCGTGATTGCGGCCGGGGGCGGATTTACCAGAGTGCTTGCGCCCTTGCATGATCGTCCTTATATTCGCCGTTCACATCGGTAACAACCTCGCCCGTGTGGCGGCAAGTTTAGTGACGCCACGCGGAGGGTGTTGCTGCATTCGCGGCGCAGTATCTATTGACTTTGGACAACGGGCTTCCATAGTGCGGCACCGCTTTTCAATCGGCCGGTTCGCAACGGGAGGGGTGCCCGAGTGGCTAAAGGGGACGGGCTGTAAACCCGTTGGCGTACGCCTACGTAGGTTCGAATCCTACCCCCTCCACCAGGCGTCGAATGCCGGTGTAGCGGGGCGGAAACGTCGCCACGCCAGGCGCGAGGCGGGTGTAGCTCAATGGTAGAGCGCCAGCCTTCCAAGCTGGACACGTGGGTTCGATTCCCATCACCCGCTCCATTGTATTCGGAGCCGCGGTATCCGGGATCGGGCGCGAGTTACGGGAACAGGGACGATCAACACTAGCGACACGGCGGGAGTCATCAAGCCATGGCGAAGGCGAGATTCGAGCGGACGAAGCCGCACTGCAACGTGGGGACGATCGGGCACGTCGATCACGGGAAGACGACGCTGACGGCGGCGATCACGAAGGTGCTGGCGGAGCAGGGTGGGGCGACGTTCGTGCCCTTCGACCAGATCGACAAGGCGCCGGAGGAGAAAGCGCGCGGGATCACGATCTCGACGGCGCACGTGGAATATTCGACGAAGGCGCGGCACTACGCGCACGTGGATTGCCCGGGGCACGCGGAC
>CAZIVY010000004.1:0-11831 GCA_964542505.1 uncultured Rhodospirillaceae bacterium | reverse complement strand
CGCGACCCTGACCCACCCGCTCACCCTTCGCGTCCTCTCCATCGCCTTTGTCTTGGGGCTTTGGGAATATGCCGGGCGCGTGCCGGTCAGCGCCGCCTTTCCGACCTTTGGCGAAACCCTGGCCGCGCTGATCGAAATGATGGGCGACGGCTCGCTGTGGCGGGCGCTGGCCATCACCTGCCAGCCGCTGCTGGTGGGCTTGCTGGTTTCCGGGCTGGCCGGCGTCGCGCTCGGCGTCGCCATGGGCCTCAACCGCGCGGTCGAATGGTTCGGCGCGCCAGTTTTCATCGTTATGCAAGCCGCCCCCTTGGCGGCGCTTATACCGCTTCTCGTTTTCGCCTACGGCGCCGGGATGATCTCCAAGGTGCTGACCGTGTGCATCATGGCGCTGCCGGTGATCGTGCTCAACGCCTGCAACGCGGTGCGCCATACCCCGGTGTCGCTGGTGGAAATGGGGCAATCCTTTCTAGGCTCGCGCTGGCAGCTCATTCGCCGCATCATCCTGCCGGCGGCGAGTCCGGTGATCTTCGCCGGCCTGCGGCTAGGCGCCGCCGCCGGTTTCATCGGCGCCATTCTGGCCGAGCTTCTCATCACCCCCACCGGTATTGGCGATCTCATCACCTATAACCAGACGATCGCCGAATACCCGAAGATGTACGCGGCGATCCTGAGCGTCATCGTGCTCTCGGTGTTGATGATCGAGGCCTTCGAGCGCATCGAGGTGACGCTGGTGCGCCCCGACAAGCGGGTGGCGCCGTGACGCTCGCCGCCGCCACGCCGGTCTCCCTACCCGTGGCCCCGGCCATCGTCGCGGTCAGGGACCTCGCCAAGACCTATCCGGGCGGCGTCGAGGCGCTGAGCGGCCTTGACCTCGAATTCCCGGCCGGCAAGCTGACCGCGATCCTCGGACCATCCGGCTGCGGCAAGACGACGCTGCTCAAGATCATCGCCGGGCTTTTGCCCGCGACCCGCGGCGAGGTCCTGGTTCACGGGCGGCCGGTGACCGGCCCCGGCCCCGAGCGCGCCTTTGTCTTCCAGGATTTCGCCCTCCTGCCCTGGGCGACGGTTATCCGCAACGTCGCCTTCGGGCTGGAATTGCGCGGCCTCCCCCGGACCGAGAGGGAGAACGTGGCGGCGCGCTACATCGCGCAAGTGGGTCTCAAGGGCTTCGAGGCCCGCTACCCGCACGAACTGTCGGGCGGCATGCGCCAGCGCGTCGGGCTGGCGCGGGCGCTGGCGGTCAACGCCGAGATCCTGCTCATGGACGAGCCGTTCTCGGCCGTGGACGAGCAGACCCGGCGCAAGTTCCAGGAAGACTTGCTGGGCCTTGTCGCCGTCGAGCGCAAGACCTTCCTCTTCGTCACCCATTCCATCGAGGAAGCGGTCTATGTCGCCGACCGCATCGTCTTGCTGTCGCGCCGCCCAAGCCGTGTCACCCAGATCGTCGAGCCGCGCATTCCCCGCGGCGGCGACCCCGAGCGCATTCGCCGCCACCCGGTCTATCTCGATACCGTCGAGGCCATCTGGCAAGGCCTCAAGCAATATCTGGATTGAGGGGCGCTATGCAGCTCTTCGGTTACCGCATCCCCATGCTGGCGTCGCTGCTGGTATGGGCGGGCTTGTGGGAAATCGCCGGCCGCGCCGAATTGACCTTCTTGCTGCCGCCCATTTCCAACATCCTCGTGCGCCTGGTGGAAATCGCTCCCACGCCGTCCTTCATCGAGGCCATGGGCATTACCGCCGAGGCGTTCTTGCTCGGCAATCTCATCTCCATCCTTGTCGGCGTGCCCATGGGCGTGGCCATGGGGCGGTTCACCATCGTCGACCGCCTGCTCGCCCCCTGGGTCAACATGCTGGTCAGCGCTCCCTTGAGCGCGCTGGTGCCGGTGATCATGGTGCTGTTCGGACTGGGCATGACCACCATCGTGCTCACCGTGGTCTTGTTCGCCATCTGGATCATCGTTCTCAACACCCGCGCCGGGGTGCGCGGCATTTCGCCCTCGCTGATCGAGATGGCGCGCTCCTACGGCGCCAGCGAGGCGCAAGCCTTCGCCAAGATCTACATCTGGGCGGCGCTGCCCGAGATCCTCGCCGGCATCCGCCTCGGCGTCATCCGGGCGGTCAAGGGCGTGGTCATCGGTCAGTTATTGGTCTCCATCGTCGGCTTTGGCCGGCTGTTTGAAATCTATCAGTCGAACTACTTGCTGGAGCATTTGTGGGCGCTGCTGCTGGTGCTGTTCGCCATCGCGGTGGGGCTGGCGGAACTTCTGTCCGCGCTCGAGCGCCGCTTCGACTATTACGCTTCCAGCCGTCAATGAAAGCCCAACAGATTGCCGGAAACAGCCCGTGATGTTATGAATTGTGCTCGCGAAGGAGGATTCATGATGCGCGAAAATCTTAAGGCCACCGGGGCCGCGCTGCTGGCCGTGGCGCTCGCCGCGGCGCCCGCATGGGCCCATCATGGCTGGGGCAATTACGACGCCGCCAACACATTGACCCTGACCGGCAAGGTGCTCGAATCCACCTACCAGAACCCCCACGGCGAATTGAAGCTGGAGGTTCCCGGCAAGACTTGGCACGTGATCCTGGCGCCGCCGTCGCGCATGCAAAACCGCAACCTGCCGGCGGAGAACATGAAGCCGGGCACGACGGTCACCGTCGTCGGCTACGCCCACAAGACCGATAAGGCCGAGTTGCGGGCCGAACGCATCGTCATCGCCGGCGTGAGCACCGAACTGCGCTAGAACATGGAGCACGGCGCCGGACCGGCCTGGGCGCTGGCGCTTGAGCATTCGGCGCTGGCCCAGGCGATTCGCGCGTCGGTTTGGATCTACCCCAGCCTCAACCTCGCCCATGTGCTGGCCATGGCGATGGTGGTGGGCGCCATCTGGGTGTACGACCTCCGGGTGCTGGGGCTGGGCCGCGGCATCGACATTCGCTCGCTGACGCGCCTGGCCCTGCCGCTGGCGGCCACCGGCATTGCCGTGGCCCTGCCCACCGGCTTCATGCTCTTCATCGCCGAGGCCACGGCCTACATCCAGAACCCCGTCTTTCTCGCCAAACTGGGTTTCATCGCCGCCGGATTGATCAACGTGGCAAGCGCCCATCTGGGGCCCTACCGCCGGCTTGTGGCGTGGACGGTCACCGCGCCGCCGCCGGCGGCCCGGCTTAACGCCATCCTCTCCCTCAGCCTGTGGTCCGGCGCCGCGGCCTCGGGGCGCCTTATCGCCTATTACTGAGCCCTGGAGACTCACGCAAACGTGAACCCTTGGCCCCTTGGCGTCGCGCCCGCCGGGTCTTACATGTCGCGCCGTCCCCACTATAATCGAGACAAAACGAGGTGACCTCCATGTGGCCAAAACAGAAGGCTGCCCCCGAGGCGGCGGAAAAGAAGTTCGAAGTAACCAAGACCGAGGCGGAGTGGCGGCAAAAGCTGACGCCCGCTCAATTCTCCGTTCTCCGCCAGCACGGCACCGAGCGCGCGCGGTCGAGCCCGCTCGACAAGCAATACGGCCCCGGCCGTTATTACTGCGCCGGCTGCGACCAAGCCTTGTTCGACTCGGATTCCAAGTTCGACAGCGGCACCGGCTGGCCCAGCTTCCACACCCCCCTCGCGGGCGGCGTGGGCACGACCGAGGACAGCTCGTTCTTCATGCGCCGCACCGAAGTCCATTGCGCGCGTTGCGGCGGCCATCTGGGCCACGTGTTCCCCGACGGGCCGGCGCCCACCGGGCAGCGCTATTGCATGAACGGCGTATCCTTGCGTTTCGACCCCAAGAAAGCCGAAGCGGCAAAATCGTCGGACGCCGAGGCGGCCCCGGTCAAGCTTGCCACCGCCACCTTCGCCGCCGGATGCTTCTGGGGCGTCGAGGAAGAGTTCCGCCAGCTCGACGGCGTCGTCGAAACCATGGTCGGCTACACTGGCGGCAAGACCGACCGGCCGACCTATGAGCAGGTCTGCTCGAAACAGACCGGCCACGCCGAGGCGGTGAAAGTGACCTATGACCCGGCGAAGGTTTCCTACGAGAAGTTGCTGGAAACGTTCTGGGAGGCCCACGACCCCACCACCTTGAACCGCCAGGGCCCGGACGTCGGATCGCAATACCGGTCGGCGATCTTCGCCCAGGACGACGTTCAGGCCGCCGCGGCGCGCGCGTCCAAGGCGGCGCTGGAGAAGGCGGGGCGCTTCCGCCGCCCCATTGTCACCGAGATCGTCCCCGCGCCCGACTTCCACCAGGCCGAGGACTATCACCAGCAATACATCGCCAAGCGCGGCGGCCACTGAAAATATATGAGGGGACGCGGCCCGGCGACCGGGCGGCGTCACCTTGGGCTTGGCCGTTCGCCCCCCACGTCCGGCGGCGACCGACAGAGGTCAAGATAGCTCTGGCGCCAGGGCGTCGTCCGACCTAATCTAACCACCAAAGAAGTATGATCCAGGCTCTCACCTGTTCGTCCTGGCGGCTTTGCCGCCGCGGGGACGACAGGGCGGCGAGTTAGAAGATCGAGGTCGACTACGGGGACTTTCCAGCGGCACGATCGCGCACAAACCAGCTAGCGCGCAAGCTTTGCGCTCCGCCGATGGCAATGTGGATTAACACGAGGGGGACATTTGAAATGTCGCATCAATTCACTGCCGGACTCGAAACACCGGCCAAGCGGCGATTGCTGGCGGCGACGGTTTTGGCGGGTGGGGCTTTTGCCGCCGCCTGGCTGTCGCCGGGACCGGCGTCGGCCTTGCCCATCAACCTGTTGGATGGGCAACTGACCGGCAGCTTCGACACCACCGTTTCGGTCGGCGCGTCTGTGCGTGTGCAAGACCGCAACCCGAGTCTGATCGCCATCGGCAATGGCGGAACCGCCGGCTCGTGGAACAATGACGACGGCAATCTGAATTATGGCAAGGGCGACTTGTTCTCCGGCGCGGCCAAGGCGCTGCACGAATTAGACCTGAAGTACAAAAATCTCGGTCTCTTTGGGCGGTTCTTCTATTTCTACGACCCGGTGATCATGAATACCGACACCGACCGCACGAAATTGTCGGATACCGCGGAACTCGTCAACGGGCGCGACGGCGAATTGCTCGACCTTTACGGATCGGTCAAATTCGAGGTCGCGGGCAGCGACGTGACGGTCAAGCTTGGCAATCAGGTGCTGAATTGGGGCGAGAGCACATTTATTCCCAACGGCATCAATGTCATCAATCCGGTCGACGTGGCCAAGCTTCGCGTCGCCGGCGCCGAGATCAAGGAAGCCTTGCTGCCTATTCCGGTGCTGGACGTGCGCGTCGGCCTCGGCAAGAAATTCTCGGTCGAGGCCTTCTACCAATTCAGGTTCGAGAACACCGAACCCGACCCAGCGGGCACGTATTTCTCCACCAACGATTTTGCCTCCCCCGGCGGCCGTGCCGTGGTGACCGGCTTCGGGCTGGCGGGAGCGACGGGCAACAACGACAATCCGTTTGCCGGGTTATTTGCTCCGCGCGCGCTGGACAGAGACCCAAGCGACCAAGGCCAGTTCGGCGCCGCTCTGCGTTATTTCGAGCCGGCGTTGAACGACAGCGAATTCGGCTTGTATTACGTCCGCCATCACAGCCGACTGCCTGTTATCAGTGGGCGCGCCCCCACGGTCGTGTTTACCGGAGCCAACGCCTTGGCGTTCGTTCAATCGGCACAGTACTTCCGTGAATTCCCCGAGGACATCAACCTATATGGCGCCAGCTTCAACACCACGATCGAAAGATTTGGTCTGAGCCTGTTCGGCGAGGCGTCCTATCGTCAAAATCAGCCGCTGCAAGTGGATACGAACGAGATTCTGCTTTCGACGTTGTCGCCGGGTGCGTTCCCCACTGTCGGCCAGCTTGGCGTATTCGGCACTGGCGCCGAAGTCACTGGTTACAGACGCAAGGACGTAATCCAGGCCCAGATGTCGGCGTTGAAAGTGTTCGGGCCGAATTTCGGCGCCTCGCAATTGACCCTCATCAGCGAGGTCGGCGGCACCTATATCCGCGACATGGAAGACCCGTGCACGCTGCGCTATAACGGGCAAGGCGTTAACTATCCAGGATCTTTCGCGGGTTGTGTCGCTGGCGCCGCGTCCGCTGCGGCTCGCGGCACTGCTATTATTCAAGAAAGCGGTTTTCCCGACGCGTTCTCCTGGGGCTATCGCGTCACCGCCGCGGCACAGTACAACAACGTTATCGGCCCCATCGGCCTGACGCCCTCGCTCGCCTTCGCCCACGACGTCCACGGAACGACGCCGGGTCCGCTCAGCACTTTCCTCGAGGATCGCAAGTCGATTACCGCCAGCATCCGGGCGAGTTACCAGAACAACCTGCGGGCGGAACTGTCCTACACGAATTTCTTCGGCGGCGGCAGCTTCAATCTTATCAACGACCGCGATTTCGCGGCGCTGTCGTTCAGCTATTCGTTCTGACGGGGGAGTTGAAAACGCCATGAACAGGATGGGAACGATGTTGCACGGAGCGATCTTCGCGGCTGGCGCGGTGGCGATGGCCGCGCTGTTGCCGGCGGCGGCCGAGGCCAAAGTGACGGCGGCGGAAGCCGCCAAGCTGGGCAAGGAACTGACGCCCATGGGGGCGATCAGGGCCGGCAACGCGGACGGCAGCATTCCGGCCTGGGAGGGCGGCATCACCCAGCCGCCGGCCGGCTACAAGCCGGGCGCGAATCAGATCGATCCGTTCCCCGACGACAAGCCGCGCGTCACCATCGCCCCCGACAACGTCGGCCAGCACGCCGCCAGGCTGCCGGAAGGCCAGGTGGCGATGTTCAAGCGCTATCCCCAGACCTGGCGGATGCCGGTATACGCGACGCGGCGCACCTCGTCATTTCCCAAGCGTATCGATGACGCGGCCATCGCCAACGCGACGACGGCGGAGTTGTTGCCGAGCGGCAGCGGCGTGAAGAACGCGCGCGAAAGCATCCCCTTCCCGATCCCGCAGAACGGGCTGGAAGCGATCTGGAACCACCTGCTGCGCTATCGCGGTGAAACGCTTTATCAAGTGTACGCGCAAGGGGTGCCCACCGCGGGTGGTGATTACACCCTGGTCAAGATCGAGGAGAAAATCGTCTTCCCTTACGCCATGCCGGGCGGGACAACGGAAAACACCGGCAATCGCCTGATCTATTTCCTGCAAACCGTGACCGAGCCGGCGCGCCTCGCCGGCGAGATCCTGCTGGTGCATGAACCGATCGACCAGGAAGCCGAAACGCGCAAGGCGTGGACCTACAACCCCGGCCTCCGGCGCGTGCGGCGCGCGCCCAATGTCGCCTATGACAATCCGGGCACGGCCTCGGACGGGCAGCGCACCAACGACCAGAACGGCATGTTCAACGGCAACCCCGACCGCTACGACTGGGAGCTGAAGGGGCGGCGCGAAGTGTACGTGCCCTACAATTCCTACAAGCTGCACAGCGACAAGATTAAGTACGCCGACATCCTCAAGCCCGGCCATTTCAATCCCGAGCTGCTGCGCTATGAATTGCATCGGGTGTGGGTGGTCGAGGCCAAGGTGAAGCCAAGCACCAGCCATATTTACGCCCGGCGGACGTTTTACATCGACGAGGATAGCTGGAGTATCCTGCACATCGACAATTACGACGCCCGCGGCGAGATTTGGCGGGTGCAGGAATCCCACCCGATCAATTTTTACAATATCCCGATGTTGACCGAGACGGCGATGGCGATCTACGACCTGCAAAACGGCCGCTACCTGTCCTTTGGCCTGAACAACGAGGAGCACCCCACGGTGTACAACGAGCCCATGGGCATCGACGATTTCACTCCCGACACCATGCGCTCGGCCGGCCGCCGTTAGTTAAGTTCGCAACGCAAGCGGGCGGCCATGCCGGAAACGCGTAGCCGCCCGCTTTTTTCTTGCATCTGGCGCGCCGGGCGGCGTAGCCGCCCTCAGTGTAACGATTGGCGCGCAAAGCGCGCCGGGTGCATGATCGCCGCCGCGCTGGCGCTTCTGGCGGCGGCTTCCCCGGCTGCTTGGGCGCAAGTGAAATCCGCCCCTGGCGGCGGAGCCGCCCTCGGCGAAAAACAAGGCGTGCCAAGCACGCCGGGTGGCGAGGACTTCGCCCAGCCGGCCCCCATGGCGATGGAATCGCTGTTGCTGGACGCGGCCGCTGTCGGCGATGGACCGCGGCGCAAGATCGTCGTGGTGGGCGAGCGCGGCCATGTTCTGCTGGCGATGCCCAGCGCGCCGAGTAACGCGCCATTGAATGCGGCCACCGCGGGCGGAAAGGGCGAACCGGATGATCCGCCCGAAATGGCCGGGCGGTTCGGCGCCTGGCGGCAGGTGGCGGTTCCGACCACCGTCTTGTTGACCGGGGTCGCGGCTTCGGGGGGCGACAAGTTGTGGGCGGTGGGCCATGACGCGCTGATCCTGCACAGCGCCGACGGCGGCGAAACCTGGGCGAAGCAATATTCCGCCCCCGAGCGCCAGGCGCCGCTCTTGGACGTGTGGTTCGAAAACCAAACCACCGGCTGGGCGGTCGGCGGTTATGGCTTGGCGCTATACACCCGCGATGGCGGCAGGACGTGGGGGAAGCGCGAGATTGACGAACAGGAGCGCCACCTCTACGCCGTGACCGCGGCGGCGGACGGGGTACTTTATGTGGCGGGGGAAACCGGCGCGCTGTTCCGTTCGGCCGACAAGGGCGAAACCTGGGACGAACTGGAATCGCCCTATAAGGGCTCGTACTTCGGATTGCTGGCGCTGCGCGAGGGTCCGTTGCTGGTGTTCGGCATGCGCGGCCAACTTTACCGCTCCGCCGACCAGGGCCAAAGCTGGCGGCTGGTCGAAACCAAGACCGTGGCCAGCCTGACGGCGGGTTGGCAAGGGGCGGACGGGCGCGTGATTATCGTCGGTGTCGGCGGCGCGGTGCTGGACAGCGCCGATGGGGGCCAATCCTTCGCCTCCCGCAACCGCCCCGGCCGCCGGGCTTTCGCTGGCGTGATCGAGGCGGAGCCGGGCAATTTCCTGGCGGTCGGCGTCAGAGGCGTCGAGCCGCTGAACCTGCCCGGCGGGCTCCGCATGCCCGGCCCGCAACGCGTGATCGGCATGCCCGGCGCGCCTGGCGCGCCAGACGTAACAGGGAGGGCGGTCTTGCCGCCCGGCGTTCCGGTGGGGGCGCCAGCTTCCAAATGAAAGCGCTGATGGCCTGGCTCGAGGACACGGTTTTCAAGCACCGCCCGATCATCCTCGCGCTGTTCGCGGTGATCACGGCGTTCCTCGGCTACCAGGCGTCGCAACTGCGCGTCGACGCCGGCTTCGAGAAACTGCTGCCGCTCGAGCACCCGTACATGCGGACGTTCATCAAGCACAAGGACGAGTTCGGCGGCGCCAACCGCTTGCTGGTCGCGGTCCGCGCCAAGCAGGGCGATATATTCACGCCGGAATTTTTCAAGACGCTGAAGGCGGTGACCGACGAGGTGTTCTTTCTGTCCGGCGTCGACCGCGCCTCGGTGCGCTCGATCTTCACCCCCAACGAGCGCTTCATCGAAATCGTCGAGGGCGGTTTCGCCGGCGGCAACATCGTGCCGGCGGATTTCAGGCCGACGCCGGAATTTCTCGCCCAGGTGCGCGAGAACTTGTTGAAGGCCAACATCGTCGGACGCCTGGTCGCCAACGACTTCAGCGCCGCGATCGTCAGCGCCCAGCTGGTGGAAATCGATCCGGCGACGCGCCAGCGCCTGAATTACATTCAGGTCGCCCGCCAGCTCGAGGAAAAAATCCGCGTCCCCTTCGCCAACCAGCAGATCGACATCCATATCATCGGCTTCGCCAAGGTGGTGGGCGACATCGCCGACGGCGCCGCCGGCGTGATCCTGTTCTTCGGCATCGCCACGCTGGTGACCGGCGTGCTGGTCTATTGGTACACCCGCTCGGTCTGGCTGACGGTCCTGCCGCTGGGCTGCGCGCTGCTGACGACCGTCTGGCAGTTGGGGCTGCTGACGCTCTTGGGTTACGGCATCGACCCGCTGTCGATCCTGGTGCCGTTCCTGCTCTTCGCCATCGCCGTCAGCCACAGCATCCAGGTGGTCAATACCTTCAAGCTGGGGGCCGCCAGCGGCTTGGACAGCATCAACGCGGCGCGCACCGCATTCCGCAAGTTGCTGGGGCCGGGAACCATCGCGCTGCTCACCAACGCCTTCGCCTTCGCCACCCTCGGGCTGATCGCCATCAACATCATCCGCGAGATCGCCATCACCGCCAGCCTGGGCGTCATCTTGATCCTGTTGACCAAGCTGGTGCTGCTGTCGGTGCTGCTGAGCTACGTGAAATTCGATCCCGCGTTTCTTAAGCGCGACATCAAGCGCATCGAATCGCGCGAGCCGATTTGGCGGTTCCTGGCGCTGGCGGCCAAGCCAAAGCCGGCCTTGGCCATCATTGCCATAAGCGCCGCCTTGTTCGCCTATTCCTGGCAACGCTCGGGAGCGGTGAAAATCGGCGATTTCCACGCCGGCGTGCCGGAGTTGCGCCAGGAAGCGCGCTACAACCGCGACACCGAGGTCATCACCACCAAATTCTCCATCGGCGTCGATATCCTGACGACGATCGTCGAGGCCATTCCCGACGGCTGCATCCAGCACGACATCGTCGACCGCATCGACCGCTTCCAGTGGCACATCGCCAATCTGCCGGGCGTGAGCTCCACGATGTCGCTGCCGCAAGTGGCGAAAATAATTTCGGCGGGCTTCAACGAGGGCAACCCCAAGTGGCGGGTGCTGCCGCGCAACTCGCAATTGCTGGTGCAGGCGGTGTCGCCGATCGAATCGTCCAGCGGCCTGCTCAACCGCAATTGCAGCGTCATGCCGGTCTACATCTTTACCACCGATCACAAGGCCGAAACCATCCAGCGGTTGACCGCGGCGGTCGAGGCCTACGCCGCCCAGCACGATTCCGGCCGGCACGCCTTCCGCCTCGCCACCGGCAATGTCGGGGTCATGGCGGCGACCAATCAAGCGGTCAAGGCGGCGCAATTCCCCATGCTCATGTGGGTGTACGTATCGATCATCGCGCTGACCTACGCCGGGTTCCGCTCCTGGCGCGCCACGGTCTGCGTGATCTCGCCGTTGGCGCTGGTGTCGCTGCTCGCCTATGCCTTGATGGCCGAACTGGAAATCGGCTTGAACGTGGCGACCTTGCCGGCGGAGCCGCTCGGCGTCGGCGTCGGCGTCGACTATGGCATTTACATCTTCAGCCGCTTCCTGGCCGCCCAGCGCGAGGGTCATTCCTTCGAGGAGTCCTATCTCATCGCCATCCGCCAGACCGGCAGCGCCGTGCTGGTGACCGGCGTGTGCTTGAGCATCGGCGTCAGCACCTGGGCGTTCTCGGAGCTCAAGTTCCAGGCCGACATGGGCATCCTCTTGACCTTCATGTTGCTGGTGAACATGCTGGGCGCGCTGCTGCTCAGCCCGGCGATAGCCGCCTGGCTGTGGCGGCTGACGGCGCGTTGGGAAAAGCGGCCGGCTTAGGGCAATTTCCCGTAGTCCCGACGTGGCCGAGGACGATGGCCGGCCATGCATCGCCAGGCGCGGCGGCCACTGACCGGCGAACGACAAAAAATTAAGGGGACGCGGCCCGCGGTCAAACGGGCGGCGTCCCCTTTTTCGTTGGTGCGGTGGGTGCGGAATTTAGCGCACGGTCGAGGTGATAGACTGCACCACGCTCGTCGCCATGGCGAATTCCTTGTCCCGGTTGGTGATGCCGTGGCGGTTCTTGATGTAGTCGAAGTCGGTCCAGGCGGTCCACACCTCGCCCTTCTCGTTCTGCAGCACCAGCAGGCGCACCGGCCAGTCCA
>CAZIVY010000003.1:0-2329 GCA_964542505.1 uncultured Rhodospirillaceae bacterium | reverse complement strand
GCCAGAACACCCCGGAGGCCAGGCGCATGTCCTGGCAGGCGCCGCGCCAGTCGTCATGGCCCATGAAGCCGTCGAGGGGCGTGTAGGCGCCCATGGCCAGCATCAGCAGATCGGAGGCTTCGCGGCTGGAGAGGCCGATGGCCTTCAGGCCCTTGGCCCGCTTGAGCGCCGCGGCCCGTTCGGATTGGGGCGCCAGCAACGGCTTCAACTCGCCGCCGCCATGCGGTGGAACCAAGCGCGACATGTTTCCCTCCCTGATCGTCACCGCCCCGCACCGGAACCCCGACGGGGTGGCGGACGGCGGCACATTAACAAAATCTAATAAACGCGCCAGCGTCCGCTACCAGACTGGCGCCGGAGAGTGCAGCCGGGATTACCCTTGCTGACGGCTGCGCGAAACCTAGTACCGACTTTCGCGAGTTCGTGAGTCGCGACACGCCACTCACGAATTCGCGAAAGCGGTACAGATTCAATATGGTTGTACCCTTCATCTATGGTCCGCGCCCCTGGCGGCATTGCCGCCAATGTATAACAGCGCGCAAGGCGCGCGGGGCGCGGATCAGCGATGGCGGGTACTAGGCTAACAATGGCGGCCATCGCTCCCAGGCCGGCGGTGGATTTCAGGGAGGGCGTTGCAGGGCAACGAGTACGGCGACAAGAAAGCCGTCCAGCCAGACGATCCTGGCCGTCGGCGGGGGCATCGCCGGCATGACCGCCGCCATCGAGGCGGCGGAAGCGGGCTATGACGGCGGCCTCAATGTGCGCCATGCGGTTGAGGTCATGGTCAACGGCGCGGGCCTGAACCAGAACATCGTCGCGCCGGTGAAGCCGATCGAATTCGCGCGGCAAGCGCAGAAAAAAGAGGCGGCTTGAGACCAGCGCGCGCCGAGTGTGCCGGCGCCACGCCCATAAGCCGAGAACCGCAGGGGTTAGCGCCGCTACTCAATGGGATAGGCCCTCATACCAGCGGGACACCCTATTGTGGCGCCATCCCATTCGGCGTGGGCCGCAAGTCCCATGAAACAGCGCCCCTGATCGGACCTCGTGCCCTGGCGGCGGGGCGGATCAAGTGGCAGATTGACATTCGTTAGAGTAGCGCCCTCAACTGGAACGAAGATTGCGCCGATTTCTTGCCGACGACACCGATTGGCTTTCGAGCGATGTCACCGACAAGGACCATTGGCGCGATCTTCGATTTTCTTGGCGGTTCCTTCCGCGGACCGGCCCGGGAGGGTGGCGGAAATCGCGTGGCGACGGGAATAAGTGCCGGCCTTGGGGTGTTGTCATTGGGGGAACCCGACGTGGCGGGCCGGAAGTTCGCGTCGATCGCGCCTTTAACCGAGGGACCGGAGCAAGAAAGTTCATGAAAACCGAGTCGAACACCCTCCTCTTGGCGGCGAGGCGAACGAAAGCGAATTCATGCGGCCGGTCGCGGGTCGCCGCGTCGGCAGGCGACATGCTCGATGTTCTGCGCGGTCATTGGCTGCATGCGGCCGGCGGCGGCACGAAAACCAACCTGGCTGTACCGCGAATCGATTATGAAATGATGGTCGGCGGCGCGAATGGCGGCCGCGCCACGCGCCTTTTCGGCGTGATCTTCGCCGACGCTTCGCGCGCGGCCGGTCCGCGGACAGCGCCCGTGGGCGACGACCGGGCTCCTGGGTTCGCCTTGGCGCGCAAGAGTTCTTTGCGGCGCGCGGTGCTGGCGGCGGTCTTGCGCGTTCCGGCGCGGCGGATGGGCGCCGGCACCGCCGAAGTGCTGAACAATCCGTTCGAGGGCTGCGGCCTGGTGCGTTTCCGCTTCGGCCGCACGGGCGGGGCGTTGCCCTTGTCGATGATCGCCCACATGTACGAAAGGTCGTCGCCGGGCGGGGCCAAGGCCTTTGCCGCCATGACGCAACTGCGCCGGCACGGCATCGACGGCGGCGATGGCGGCATTGGAGGCGGTGGCCGCGTCGCGCGCCCCATCGCCCATGTTCCGCGTTGGCGGATGATCGTGCGCGAGGACGTGTCCGGCGCCGCGCTCCACGATCTCGCGGTGGAGGAGCAAACGGCGGGCGCGGCCGCCATCGGCCGCCTGCTGGCGCGCCTGCACCGGGCGCCGCTTGGCGTGGCCCGCGGCCCCGCCGCAACCCGCGACGCGGCGGACCTGGAAACGCTGGTGGCGCTGGCGGTCGAGGTCATGCCCTATCAACTCTCGGCCCTCGCGGGCGCACATGCCGACGTGCGGCGGGACTTCGCCAAACTGCCGGCTCACGAGCCGCGTCTTATTCACGGCGACTTCCAGCCCCGTCATCTGCTCGTCGAGGGCAACGACGCCGTCCTGCTC
>CAZIVY010000002.1:0-1820 GCA_964542505.1 uncultured Rhodospirillaceae bacterium | reverse complement strand
GGCGAAAGTCTGCTCGCGGTCCCAGGGGCAGCCGCCGGCGGCGTCGCGCAGGCGCTCCATGATGCCGAGCAGCCTGCGGACGCTGTCCTCGACATCTTCGACTTTGGAGGTTCGCGCTCCGCTCATGGGCGGGGAGTATCGGTTTCGCCGGCGGCGATGGCAACAACGGGGGCGGCGGCGCGGCTTGGTCCCAAGATCGCATAATATGTATTATGGAAAATAGAAGCTGATTAAGTAAGAAATTGAAACCGCTGCATTTTTTTTTCCGGCGATCCAGCGTTCACGCCCGTTTCAGCCGTTCCCACACCTGCTCGGCGATGGCGCTCATGTCGTCCAGCTTGGCGTTCGGCCAGGCTTCTAGCGCGCCATCGAACCAGCGGACGAAGCCATCCCGTTCCATGGCGTCGAAGAAACGCTGAAAGCGCCGCGACTGGCCCTCAAGGCGCGCCAGTAGCACTGGCTTGCCGGTTGAAAGCGCCTCCGAAATCATCGACACGGAATCGCAGGTGGCGATGATGGCAGCGGCCAGCGCCAGGTAGCCGAAATACGGATTGTCCCCCTGCCCGTTCCAAAGAACGGCCGGCAAGCCCTTGAGCGCGGCCTCTATTTCCGCCATGGCCTCGGAGGGCGTCCGGCGCGACGGCGTGACCATGAGGCCGCAACCCTCGGCGCGCGCCATGGCCGCCAATTGCGCGCCGAAATGGCGCGCCCATGGTGCATCCATGCGGTAGTGGCGGCTATTGCCGCCCACCAGCACCGCCACCAGGGGCTTCGGAAGATGCGCCGTGGCGGACCGCCAACTGTCGGCCTCCGCCGCCAGCCGCCGCGCGTTCACGCGGTGCAGGGCCCCGCGGCTGACAAGTACGTTGTCGCCCCGCATGTCGTCATGGGCAGGGACGATCACCAGATCGTAGGCGCGGCTGTCGCCGCCGGGGTCCTGGATATGTACCGTGCGCGTCTTTCCCCGGGCGGCTTTCCTGATTGCCATGGAAAGAAAAGCGCCTTTGCGCCCGCAGGTTATAAGAATATCCGGCCATGGCGGTTGAAGCGGATCGGCGCCTGCGTCAGCCGCCGCCAGGCTGGCCAGCGCGGCACGATTGGGCGCCCAGGCCCAAGGCCAGCGCAAGCCCGCCCGCTTCACTGTCGGCTCGGGGAAGCCAAGCGCCTCCGCCAGGCCCAACGCCTGGCCCACGGTGCCGGCTTCGCCCGAGGTCAGGACCCAGCAGGTCATGGACGCCGGGGGCGGCCTCACGCCGCGATCACCATGCCGTCGAACGCCGGCTCGACCCCCGCCGGCAGCTCGCGCTTCAGCGAGGCGTAATCCAGCGTGTGATGCAGATTGGTGAGGATGGCATGCCTGGGCCGAACCTTGGCGATCCAGCCGAGCGTCATCGCCACATGGGCGTGGCTCGGATGCGGCTCGTGGCGGAGCGCGTCGACGATCCAAATGTCGAGGCCCTGCAACGCGGCGAAGGCCTCGTCCGACAGGCCCACCACGTCGGACGAATAGGCAATGCCCCCGAAACGGAACCCCAGGCTTATGGTGCCGCCGTGGTCCTGGTCGAAGGGCACGATGTCCACCGCGCCCACCCGGAACGGGCCGTCGATGACCTGTCCATTCACAAGCGGCGAATAAAGGCTGCCGGGCGCCTGCTCGAAAATGTAGCCGAACCGGTGGCGCAGCTTCGCCATGGTGCGGGCGTCGGCGTAGCCGTCGATCCGCCGCCGGCGCGATACCACCAGCGCCCGCAGGTCGTCGATGCCGTGAACCTGGTCGGCGTGTTCGTGGGTCCACACCACCCCGTCGAGGTCCCTCACCT
>CAZIVY010000001.1:0-1611 GCA_964542505.1 uncultured Rhodospirillaceae bacterium | reverse complement strand
TCCTTGAGCGACCAGCAGTTCGCGCGCCTGAAATCCGAGATCGAGGAACAATACGGCGGCGGGCGCAACGCCGGGCGGCCCTTGCTGCTCGAAGGCGGCCTGGAGTGGAAGGAAATGAGCCTCAACCCCAAGGACATGGACTTCGCCGCCGGCCGCGCCGCCAGCGCCCGCGACATCGCCTGCGCCTTCGGCGTGCCGCCGATGCTGGTGGGGGTGCCGGGCGACGCCACCTACGCCAACTACCGCGAGGCGCGCCTGGCGCTGTGGGAAGACACCATCCTGCCGCTGCTGGACGGCGTCGCCGACCGCTTGAACAATTGGCTCGCGCCCCGTTTTGGCGCCGGCCTTAAGTTAGCCTATGACGCCGACGCCTTGAGCGCCCTGGCGCCGCGCCGCGAGGCGGTGTGGGCGCGGGTGCAGGGGGCGGACTTCCTCACCGCGAACGAAAAGCGCGCGGCGGTGGGCTACGGCCCGATGAAGGGCGGCGACCAGCCGGCCCGCAAATACAGCCCCGACCAGCCCCACGCGCCGGCGGGTTCCCCCGACGGCGGCCAATGGGTCGATGGCGGCGGCGGTGGCGGTGACGGCGGCGACAGCGGCGGCGATGGGGGCGACGGCAGCGATGGTGACAGCGGCGGTGACGGTGGAACGGTCGGCGGGAGTGACGGGGACGATGGCGGAAAGAATCCGGCAAGCCCCGTGTCCAAGAAGCCGCCCGAGGAATGGGCCACCGATTCGGTCAAGAAAAATTGGGACGCGTGGAACGAAGAAGTCGCGAAACTACCCGATGTCAGCGATCAAGAACGCCGCTGTTACGCCGAACCCTTCGCCGCCGAAGGCGGGCTAAAGGACCACAAGGACGACGACGGCAACGTGCTTGCCTCGAGCGGGATCAGCAAGGAACTGCTGGAGACGCTGAAACGACGGAACGTCTTTCCCGATCTCGCCGACGTCAAGCACCCAGGCGAGCTGACCATCGAGCAGCGCGCTCGCATCTACAAGTGGTATTTCGACAACGATGTCTTGAGTAACAGCAAGATCGGCGGCGGTAGGGCGCTGGATCAGATCGAGGACACACTCTCGGCATGCGCCTTCGCCGACGTACTGTTCCGCGAAGGCGGCCCGGATGGGACCGAAATGGTCCAAGGCGCGATCAACAAGACGCTAATGGCGATTCCCGAGGGAGAGCGCGGCAAGCTGGGCCTTCCGGACGAGATTGAGGTCGACAAGCAAATGGGGCCGGCAACCTTTAATGCCTTCAAGAGCCTGTCTAACTCCGAACATGGCTCCAAGCTGCGGGAGAATCTTTCGGATTTTCGGCAAAAGAAGCGGTCGAACGAAAGACGACGCAACGACTATTTCCGCTATCGGCGCTAGAATTTCTCCGGCTTGATCTTCTCGAATCGCGGATCGGGGGTTTCCCAACTCAACACTGCCCACGACCCCCCCATGCGCCGGAGATGGTATGTGTAATAGACCTGTTGCAGAAATGAGGGGATTCACACGGGCTGCGTGACGTGATTCAAGGTGGAAGGGCATTGGAGGCCCTTCCAATGGCGAAGTTTAATAGCGCGGGGCTTCTCCGCCAGCGGCCGTTTCGGTCGTTGACCG